>NZ_CBCRZX010000006.1:0-152070 GCF_965137155.1 Stackebrandtia soli | reverse complement strand
CCCTCGCCAGAAAGCGCCACGACCTGCGGTTCTTCTGGGGCATCGTGGGTCACCTGCCGCACGCCCCCGAGGCCGAACAGGTTGACGGTTCCCTCGGATCGCTCGGTCCGGCGATCGACTCCGTCATCGAGCTATGGCACGAGCTGACCGCGGAGAACACCGACTACGGGGAAGCGGAACCGTTGCTGCGGGCCACTTTCATCGACTACATCATGAAGCACTCGGGCGACTCCGGCCACGCGTGAGCCGTCCCGATCGTCAACGGCCGAAGAACCCCCGCAACAAGCGTGCCGCGTCGTCCGCCAGGACTCCCGGGTACACCTCCGGGCGGTGGGTCAGCCGACGGTCGCGCACGACGTCCCACAGCGAGCCGACGGCCCCCGTCTTCGGTTCCCACGCCCCGAACACCACGGCGCCGATCCGGGCGAGCGTGATCGCCCCCGCGCACATCGTGCAGGGCTCGACCGTCACGACGAGCGTGCAGTCTTCGAGACGCCAGCCGTCACCGTGGACACGGGCGGCTTCGCGGATGGCGAGGATCTCGGCGTGCGCCGTCGGGTCGGACGTGGCCTCGCGGGCATTGGCCGCCGCGGCGAGTTCCCCGCCGTCGGCGTCGTAGACGACCGCGCCGATCGGGATGTCCGCCCCCGCCGTCGCGGCGACCGTCAGGGCACGGCGCATCCATTCCTCGTGCAGTGTCCTACGCGTCGTGGACCTCTTCCAGGACGTCGCTGAAACCGATCCGCGACGCGACCTCGACGGTCACGTCCGACGGGAGCATGCCGTCCTTGGCGCAGAGCTCCAGCAGCACGGACGCCGAGACGCCCAGGTCGGTGAGCAGGTCCGTCTCCCCGACCGGTTCCGCGTCGAGTTCGCTGCGAACCGGGGTCTCCTCGTCGTCATCGTCGGACGAGGAGCTCGTGTCGGTGTCCGTGTCGGACAACAGGATCCCGCCGAGACGGCTCTCCTCGGCGAACGGCGCGTCCGAGCAGAAGACGCGAAGGTCGTCGCCGTTGTCGAGCCGCAGGACGGTCAAGTACTCGTCATCGGCTTCGACGAACAGCAACGAGATATTGGCGCTCGAATCGACGTCGCGCAACCGATCGACGACGTCATCAAGGTCGGTCACGCCGTCGAGATCGACCTCGACGGCATCCCAGGAGTCATCCGCGCGGGTGGCGGCGGCGGCGAAATAGGACAAGGTGCACCCCCGTTGAATACAGGTTGGACCATCCCGGCAAGAAAGCCTTGCGCAGCATAGTCAGATATGGGTAAGGGTGGTGTCGGAGGGTCCGGTCACCACAGAATCCATGCCCCACCGACGAACGCGTGCCATTCCACCACAGCGCCGACAACCGCCGACGCGGTGCCTGCCACTGCGGCGATGCCGGTCGCCGCGCCGCGGTCACCGTAGCGGGCCAGCACCGACGCCGCTCCTGCGGCGAACACGCTTGCGACCAGTATCACCCACAATGTGGACGTCAGGTCGACGGCGAGCAGCATGGTAATCAGGAACCACAATACGGTGACGCCCGCTCCTGCGGCGACCATCGCGGGCCTTACCCGGTGTGCCTCACGGAAAAACGGGCGAATCGCCGTCAACGCGGGCCGGACCGGTGTCGAAACGGGCGCTCGCCGCGCCGCGCCGGGACGCTCCGGCTCCCAGGAACCAACGGACGGAACCGAACCCGGCCATGTCTGACGACGGTCGCCGCCTGCGGTGGGCGGGACCCAGCCCGGTTTCGATTCGGTCATGACGACAAGAGTAAGGGGCCGCGCCCACGTCCGCCACGGCCCGGCGAACACGGCGACGGCGCGCCGGATACCCGAGGTACCCGACGCGCCGCCGCCACTCGTCAACCGCCGAACAGTGCCAACGCCCGCTGCGCGATGGTGCGCCCGGCGAACGTCAGGAACGTTCCCCCGGCGGCGACGGTGCCCCCACCATCGTCCATAGTGAGCACGCCGAGTGTCGTGTCGGTGTCCGGGTTCCAGCCGAGCAGCGTGCCGGACGTCGACGACGCGAACAGCTTGCCCCGACGCGCCGACACACCCGACAGGCACTTGCCCTTGTCCCCGACCTGCTCGTCCTTACAGACCTTCTCGAAGTGCCCGCCCGCGTACACGACTCCGCCGTGAACGGTCACGGCCACGACGTCGCCGTCGGCGGTGCGCTCCCACGCGGTGGAACCGTCCGATCGGTACGCGTGAACGCGCCCACCGGGTCCACCCGCCGCGGTGTACACCTGACCGCTCGCGACGTCGATGTCATAGACGGTTCCCTTTGCCGTGGCGGCGAAGCCGGAATCGATCGTGCCGACGGACGTCAGCGCTACGAGTTCGCGTGCCGACCTACCGCCCACGGTGGTGAAGCCACCGCCGACGTAGATCCGCGACCCCGACGCCTTGATGGCCCGCACGCCTCTGTCGAACACCGGGACGAAGCCGTTGACCAGGACGCCGTCGGACAGTTCGACGGCCGCCATCTTGGACCTGGCGACACCGTTGACGGTGTTGAAATCGCCGCCGATGTACAGGCGCCCGCCCGCGACCTCCAGGGCACGCGGGGTACCCGAGATGCGCACGTCGAAGTCCTCGTCGACGGTTCCGTCGGCTAGGGAGACGCGCGCGACCCGTTTGACGGCGACGTCGCCGACGCGCGCGAACACACCCGCGAGATAGAGGTACGTCCCGTCCGTCTCCAGGGCGTACACCGTTCCGTCGACGACGGGTGCGAACGCCCGCAGCGTCCCGTCAGCGCCCACGGCCGCCACCCGCGACCGGTTGTACCGCTTGCCTCTATCCGTGGCGAGCGTGAACTCGCCCGCCGAGTACACGACGTCGTCGTGATACAGGACCGCGTGCACGGTGCCGTTGAACGCCGTTCCCGCCATCGGCCGATCGGAGACCTCGACGGCGTGCGCCACGGCCGGTAGCGCGGCGACCAGCGCCAGCGCGCATAGAGCTATGAATACCCGTCTCATAACCGGCAGTGTGTCAGCAGTCACGATCGCGGCAGCGGATCGCCACGCCTTCCCGCTGGCGCATCACCGACACCGACCTCGCGTCCGGTCGGTCAGCCGCGCATCCACGGCATCGCCGGTGGCCTGGCATAGCCGCCCCCGAAAGGATCGATGGCGATCGGTATCGGCATGACCGGTTGGGCGGGCGGGTTGACCTGGCGGACCGAACCGTCCGGGAACTGAACCTGGTAGTACCGGCCGTCCCACACCGCGCGCGGCATCGACGGATCCCGACCCGCGAAGGCGCCACGGCACGCGACGAGAGTCGTCAACAGATAGTGCTCCCGCGCCGGATCGTCGGGAGTCGCGAGCCCCCGGCGGTATCGATCCCGAAGCAACGCCAACTGCGTCGCGACGTGCTGGTACTCCCGCATCGCCTTGAGACCCTCGTCGCCCGAGACCCGCTTCGCCCACAGCCTCGCCGACGCGCGACGTCGATACGTCGCCAGCGCGGCCACCTCCGGCGGCGACAGCCATCCACCCGCGACGTAGTCGGGCAGGACGTGCACCGCGAGTCGGGCCTCACTCGCCCGCAGCCAGAGCGCGCCGCCCACCGTCGTCGCGAAGATCGGGACCATGATGGACAGATAACCGGAGGCCAGGACGGTCGCGCTCAAGGACGCGAACAGGTTCCACGCGGAGTGCAACACCATGGAGGCGAGCAACATCACCGTCGGTACGGCGATCTTGGCGGCCAGCGAACGACGACGAATCGCCAGCCCGAGCCCAATGCCGAACATCGCGGTGAACAGCGGATGCGCGAAACCCGTCAGGACGATGCGGACGACGAACAGCATCGCCGTCGTCAACGCGCCCCCCGCCGTGCCGAACATGCTGTCCCCCATGGCGAAACTGCCACCGAGGTACAGGATGTTCTCCATCATCGCGAAACCGACCGCCGACAGACCGCAGTAGACGATGCCGTCAATGATGCCGGTGAAGTACCGACGCCGGAACACGAAGATCAGCAGCGGACCGAGAGCCTTCGTCAGCTCCTCGATCACAGGTGCCACCGCCACGGCAGTCAACGTGTCGGCGAGCCAGCCCTCCCCGAGCTGCTCGGACAGCAGATAGCCGCCGAAAGTGTTGACACCCAGGGACACCGACGTCGCCACGCAGGCGCCCCAAGCGAAGGCGAAGACGAGGTACTTCGCGGGTGTCGGCTGGTAGCGGCCGAGCCACAGGAACGCCACCACCAGGATCGGCACCGGCAGGATCGCCGCTCCGATCCCGATGATCGTCGCCCGCAGGCCGAGATTGCTGCCGATCACCCAGAGCAGCACCACGGCGCCGGCGCCGAGCACCAGGATGAGGCCGGACATCATCAGGAAACGTCGCCAGGAGAAGCCGTCGCCGGTGCCCGCCGGCGCTGGCGGTGCCTCCGACGAGGCGACGCCACCGGTCGGGGTCGGATTCGGCGGAACGGCAGTCATCGCACCAGATTAGCGACGCTCGGCCTCCCCGCTGCCCGCGAATGCCGTCTTCGGAGTCACCGACCCCTCGGTGCCGCACCTCCGACGGAGCCGATCACGAGCGTCGACGCCACCTCGGAGCGGACGAACCGGCTGCCGGTCGGGCACTTCGGCGGACCTTTGGAAGCCCTCATGGCCCGAAGGCGCGGACCGACGCTCACCTGTCTCCAGCGCGAGCCCCGAGCCGTTCCTCGGCAACGACTCCCGGCGGCACCGTCGGTCTCGGCTCCCGAACTTGACCGGAGTCACATCCCGCATCGCGGAATCCCGCCTGGACACGACGTCGGACGGTTGTTATCGTCGTCCCAGGTCATGAGTGACAGCGCGAAGCCCTGGCTGGCTGTCCGGCAACCCAACTCCGCGTGGGGTGCCCCAGGTGAAGACCAGGCCAGATGCCAACAGGCATCCGGCAAGCGCGGGCCTTCAGCGGGTCCGGTCGGACCCTGGAGGCCACATGTCACTGTCTACAATCACGGCTCCGAACGAGCAGGCGCTCCGCCCGCTCCGTCTGGTGGACCTCGCTCCCGCGACCGCGCCGCTCGACGTCGTGTCCCCGCCGCCGGTCCCGCTCGTCGACGGCCGTCGCGTCCCGTACGCGAACCTCGACTACGCCGCGAGCGCTCCCGCCGTTCGTGCCGCCGCCGAGGCCGTCGCCGAACTCCTCCCCCGGTACACCGCCGTGCACCGGGGAGCGGGATGGCTGTCGACCGAGTGCACCCGCGCCTATGAGCGGGCTCGCGGCGAGGTCGCCGCGTTCCTCGGCTGTCGCCCTGACGACCAGGTGATCTTCACCAAGCACACCACCGAATCCGTCAACCTGCTCGCGTCCGCGCTACCGCCCCGCACGCGCGTCGTCGCGTTCGATTCGGAGCACCACGCGAACCTCCTGCCGTGGCCGGATCTCGTCCGGCTCCCCGCCCCCGCCTCACCAAGGGCGGCGGTCGCGTCGATCGGGGCCGCCCTGGCCGTTCTCGGCGATGACGCCCCGGTCCTCATCGCGGTCACCGGTGCGTCCAATGTGACCGGCGAATTGTTCCCCGTCGCCGACATCACCCGCCTGGCGCACCGATTCGGCGCCCGTGTCTTCCTCGACGCGGCTCAACTCGCCCCGCATCGCCCGATCGACGTCGCGGCGCTCGGCGTCGACTACGTCGCATTCTCCGGGCACAAGCTGTACGCCCCGTTCGGGTGCGGGGTTCTGGCGGGCCGGTCGGACTGGTTGGACGCCGCGCCCCCGCACCTCGCCGGTGGCGGTGCGAGCGCGCTCGTCGGCGACGCGACCTGCGACGTCACCTGGCGTACCGGCCCCGCGCGGCACGAGGGCGGCAGCCCGAACGTGATCGGAGCGGTGGCCTTGGGAGCCGTCTGCGCCGAGCTGGGGGCCACCGACTGGCAACGGCTCGTCGACGAGGAGGACGCGCTGCGGCGACGGCTGGCGACGGGTCTCGCCCGTATCGACGGAGTCCGGCAGTTGCACCTGTTCGGTGCCGACTCGCCGCGAGTCGGCACCGTCGCGTTCATCGTGGACGGCTGGTCCGCGGGGCTCGTGGCCGCCGTGCTGTCCGCGGAGCACGGGGTGGGAGTGCGAGACGGGCTGTTCTGCGCACACCCGTTGACGCGACGGCTCGTTCACGAGGCGGGCGGCGACCCGTCGACGACTCAGGCCGTTCGGGCCAGCGTCGGGTTGGGGACCACGGTCGACGATGTCGACAGGCTGATCGCGGGTGTGGCCCGGCTCGTCGGCAAGGGCCCGGCCGTTCCGTACGCGGTGATCGACGGCCGATACGCGCCGGTCGACGACCCGCGCCGAACTCTCTCCTTCTGACGGGAACCCTCTTCAGGCCCGCTTGGTTGGGCAAACGCTCGGCTTGGTTGGTCAAATTGCGAGAACACGCCTGATTCCGCAATTTGACCAACCAAGCGAGAACTTTGCCCAACCAAGCGAAGAGGACGGACGGGGGCCTCAGTCCTCGTCGGCGTCCGGGGTGAAGGCGATGACGCAGGCGACGTGATAGCCCGGTTCCTCCGGTTCGATGCCGGGCCACCGGTCGATCTCGGTCTCGGTGGCCTCCGGGCAGTCGAGCGCGTCCGCGACGACGTCGAGGATCTTGTACTCGGGTTCGACTTCACCGCTGCCGTTGCACGGGGTCTCCGACAGCACGCCGTCGACCGATGCCACGCAGTCGCCGATGATGACCTGTCCGCCGCCGGCTCCCCGATCACCGGGGTGCGGCGGGTACAGGTTGCGGGCGCACACTATCTCCGTGACCTCGGGTTCCGTCTCCTCCGCTTCGTCCTCTTCCGCCTCGGGGTCGTCCTCGGTCGGACTGGGCGTCGCGGTCGGCACGACGGGGGGCGTCCACACCTCGATCAGCTGGTCGGTGCCGTAGGGGCAGTCCGGTTCCCCGTCCTCGACGGGGGTGGTCACGCCGAGGATGAGGATGGTGGCCTCGGGGGAATCGCAGCCGATGCCGACGTAGTCGGTCGGGGAGTCCTCCGTGACCGGAGCGGCGCAGCCCCCGGTGACGAGGGCGTCGGGGTCGGGGATCCGCACGGGCGCGCCGGGCGGCTTGAACCACACGCCGATGACGGTGGCGACGACCATCGCCAGCGCGAGTGCCCCGAAAGTGGCGCCCAGACTGTGTTGTAGCGCCTGATTCCCCACAGCACGTTCATCGCGGGCGGGGGGCTCGTCGGCTCGACGGGTTCGGCTCACCCGCCCAGTATGCCCGCGACCCCGAACGCGTCGATGCGCTCGGTGCCGATCACTGGACGTAGCCGAGTTCGAGCGCGAGAACGCTGGCCTCGAGCGAGCACGCGGTTTCGTCGAGTGACAGGCGGTACAGCTCCGGGAAGCCTTCGCAGCCCTTCACATCGACGAACCAGTGGTCGACGTCGTCGGGGACTTCTCCGTCGATGAGGTGCAGGGCGGCCTGAAGCTGCGGCATCCGCAGATTCTCGGGGCGCGCGAGGTCCTGCGGGAGCCGGGAGAGGGTGTCCGTGTACGGGGCGAGATCGTGCCGCGAGACATCGTCGGCCAGCATCAGCTGGGACCAGGCGAGATGCCGGTCCTCGACGTTCTCGATCGGGAACGGTTCGATCTCGACGAAGTCGTCGACGGCGCCGAGGTGCGGCGCCATGCGCAGCAGTCGGGCGTCGCCGAGGACGGTGTCCCTGGTGACGGAACGAGCAGTCACCTCGGCGAGTATGTCGCGCGCCGCCTCAGTCCATTCAGGCTGTTCGTGGCCGCCGAGGACCATGATCGACGCGGCCCGCACGACGTCTGCCTCGGGAAGCCCCGCGGACCACAGGGCACGAAGCGTGCGCACGGTCTCGGCGGTGACGATTTCCTTCGTCCGGTCGACTGTGGACGCGAGTTGGACCGCGTGGTACGTGTTCTGAACGGTGCCGGGCCCGTCGGTCTGCCCGGGGGCGCGGAACAGGCCGTCGTCCGCGCGCAGTTCAGGTAGGCGAGCGACCATGGCGTCGACTTGAGTCGGTTCGGCCGACGCCAGGCGGGCACCGAGGAACGAAGCGCCGACGACGCGATGAGCGCAATGCCGAGCAGGGGGCCGACACCGATCCGACGCCACAGTGGTCGTTCCAGCGCCATGTCAGTCCACTTTCATCCAGGTGGTCGATTCGACGGTCGCGAATCCCGCTCCCCCATGATGACACGGGAGCGCCACTCATCGATCACCATTGGACACATTGCGGAAATATCGCCATATTTGAGAGTTTGAGCGTGCCAGTTTGGCGGGATCACATGAAAGGCGCGACCCCACTCCGAGCTCTCCACAACGCCCCCGACCAGGGGATTCGCCATCCACGTCGAAGCCATGACGCCCCAAGGGAGCGAACCGCGCAAGAACGACCGCCCCGAATCGCACAAAACACCCATATAGATACATATCGAAAATTGATCGTAACGGTGCGCGCCGATAACATCGCGGGCATTCCTCGCACGACCGTGCGTAGCCCCCGGCCAGCCCATGTGGAGCGAGAAACATGCACTCCCGAACGATCAGAACGATCATCACGGGCGCGACGACCCTGGCACTCGTCGCGTCCTCCACTGCGGCGTCCTCCAAGGAATCGCCCCCCGATATAGAGACCACAATCGACATATCGGCTCCGATCGGCGGTGACGAGGCGGTCCTGCACCTCTTCGCATGGCCGTGGGATTCGATCGCGTCCGAATGCACCAACGTCCTCGGCCCCGCGGGATTCGGCGCCGTCGAGGTGTCCGCCCCGCAGGAACACGTCGTCCTGCCGGAGGCGGGATATCCATGGTGGCAGGACTACCAGCCGGTCAGCTACGAGCTCAACAGCCGCCGGGGCTCCGCCGAGGACTTCGCCGCGATGGTCGCGGCGTGCGACGCCGCCGGAGTCGACGTGTACGTCGACGCGGTGATCAACCACATGACGGGTCAGGACGCGCCGGGAGTCGGCAGCGGCGGCAGCCCGTACGAACACTACGACTACCCCGACGTCCCGTACACCGGCGAGGACTTCCATCACTGTGGACGCAACGGTACCGACGACATAGTGGACTGGACCGATGTGTGGGAGGTCCAGAACTGCGAGCTGCTCAACCTCGCCGACCTCGCCACCGAGAAGGCGTCGGTCCGTCAACGCATCACCGACTACCTCGGCGGAATGGTCGAACTCGGGGTCGACGGTTTCCGCGTCGACGCCGCGAAGCACATGCCAGCCGCCGATCTGGCGGCGATCTACGCGGGCCTGCCGTCGCACGTCAAGATCTTCCAGGAGGTCATCGAGGGCGGCCCCGGAGAAGTCGATCCTCTCGAGTACGTCGAGCTGGGGCGGGTCACCGAGTTCCGTTACGGCGACCACGTCGGCGGCCGGTTCAAGGACGGTCAACTCGTCGCGCTCCAAGGCTTCCAGGATCAGATGCTGCTGTCCTCGTCGGACGCGATGACCTTCATCGACAACCATGACACCCAACGCAACGGCCGCGCCGCTTTGACCTATAAGGACGGAGCGCGGTACTTCATGGCGGAGGCGTTCATGATGGCTCACCCCTATGGGACTCCACACGTGTTGTCGGGTTACGAGTTCGACGACCACGACGCCGGCCCACCGTCCGAAGCGGACGGTACGACGACGCAGGCCGTGACCGGGGACGGAAGCTGCGCCACCGGGTGGGAGTGCTCGCATCGCCGGCGAACCGTCCTGAACATGGCGCAGTTCCGTTCGGCCGTCGGCGAAGCGCCCCTGAGCCATTGGTGGAGCAACGGCTCCGATCAGATCGCCTTCGGCAGGGAGGGCGCGGGCTTCGTCGCGTTCAACGCCACCGGCACCGCCCTGACCCGCGAGTTCGCGACCGGGCTGCCCGCCGGCACCTACTGCGACGTCCTCGCCGGAGACGCCGCCGACGGTTCCTGCACCGGACCCACGTACACCGTGGACGGTTCCGGGACGTTGTCAGCCACCGTCCCCGCGAACGGAGCTCTCGCCATTCACATAGGCGCGATGACGGGCGACCCCGGGGAACCCGAGGACTGCCCCGGTGGAGTCGATGTCGTGTTCACCGCGACCGCGACGACCGAGTTCGGGCAGGAGGTCCACGCCGTCGGATCGATCCCGGCCCTCGGCTCGTGGGACCCGGCACTGGGCGTCCGGCTCGGCACCGACGAGGCGAGCTATCCGCGCTGGACGGCACCCGCCGTCACGCTGCCCGTCGGAACGGTCGTTGCGTACAAGTACGTCAAACGGGCGGGCGACGCGACGACGTGGGAATCGGGAGACAACCGATCGCTGACCGTCGCGGCGACACCCGGCTGTCAGACGACCGTCAACGACACCTGGAGGTGAGCTGCGTCCGCCGCGCGTCCCGGCACGAGCTGCCCGGACGCGCGGCGTCAAGTTTGTGGAGTCACCCCCGCCGCCGGAACCAGTGCGTGAAGATCGACGCAGAAGATCCAACGGCAAAGGGAGCGATGATGACCATCGAGTTCGCGGAGGGGGCGCCGTACTGGGTCGACCTGGCGACGCCCGACCTCGCGAAGGCCACGGACTTCTATCGACGGGTCTTCGGGTGGGACGCCCTCGACCTCGGCGAGGAAGCCGGCCATTACACGATGTTTTCCTACCAGGAACAACAGGTCGGTGCCGCCGGTCCGATTCCCAAAGGCGAGGACATCCGGCCGGCGTGGACCGTGTACTTCAAGGTCACCGACGCGCACGCGGCCGCGAAGGCGGTGCAGGAGTATGGCGGAACCGTCGTCATGGCCCCGATGGACGTGTTCGACCAGACGACCCTCGCGTACTTCACCGACCCGGCCGGGGTGTCCTTCGCCGTGTCGAAACCGCGCGGACACAAGGGCGCACAACGGTGGTCCGAGCCGAACTCCGCCGCGTGGGTGGAGCTGATGGTTCGCGAGAAGGAGCCGTCGCTCGGCTTCTACCGCGAGGTGTTCGGGTGGAGCGCCAACGACGGCGGCATGGCGGGTCAGGAGTACACCCTCCTCCGAGCGGCCGCGGCTCGCGACGACTTCGGCGGCGTCTTCGTCATGGGTGACGACATTCCCGCCGAGGTCCCGCCGCAGTGGGTCGTCTACTTCGAGGTCGTGGACTGCGTCGCGGCCTGCGAGGAGGTCGTGAGGGCGGGCGGGCACATCTTCCTCCCTCCGAAGACGTACGAGGGCGTCGGCACCTTCGCGTCCGTCGCCGACCCGTTCGGGGCGAGCTTCTCCATCATCACGAGCGGGTGACACCGCCCGGGGCCACCGTCGAGCGACGGTGCGCCCCGACCGTCCCCGGCGGAGAAGCCCAGTGCCGCGACGAGACCACGGCGTGCGACCGCGCGACGACGGGACGCTCTCGCGAAGGCGACGCGCGGCGCCGACGCCGGAGGTCACGCGCCGATCGTCCGGGCCTTAAGCCGACTTAAAGAGTTCGCGGAATCACCCGAGCGTGGCGGTTATCTCAGCTTCCTGTCAGCGCGTCGACGTAATCTCGCTGTTGTGACGACGGCTACCGAACCTGTGACCCCGCTGCCGCGCTGGGTGAGTCGACAGCTCGCCGGAAACCCCGGACCGATGACTCTCGACGGAACGAACACCTGGCTGATCGCCTCGAACAACCCCGACGACGGCCTCATCGTGGTGGACCCCGGCCCGCTCCTACCGGAGCATCTGGACGCGGTCGCGGCCCACGGGCGCTGCGCGGGCATCCTCCTCACCCACCACCATCACGACCACTCCGAAGGGCTCGCCCGGTTCGCCGACCAGACCGGCGCGACGCTAGTCAACCCGGCGGCCGGGGCATCCCTGCGCCACGGCGATCTGACGATCACGACGATCGCGACGCCGGGCCACACCGCCGACTCGGTGTCGTTCCACGTCGACGGGGACGAGCCCGCCGTCTTCACCGGCGACACGATCCTCGGCCGAGGCTCCACATCGGTCCTGTGGCCGGACGGGGACCTCGGCGACTATCTCGACTCCCTGGCGACCCTGCGCGACCTCGGGCCCATCCCCGTCCTCCCCGGACACGGACCGCATCGCCCCGACTGCTTCGCCGCCGCCGACGGTTATCTCAAGCACCGCCTCGCGCGCCTCGACCAGGTCCGCGCGGCGATCGCAGAGGGGGCCGACACGCCGAGTCGCATCGTCCGAGTGGTGTACGCCGACGTCGACCGGTCGTTGTGGCCCGCCGCCGAAAGGACGATTCTGGCCCAGCTGGCGTACCTTCGGGCACGTGACGGGGAACATATCCCTGACCCTGATGGTTGGGTGTCATCGTGACCTGTCCTTTCTGCGGCACCGTCGTGGCGGTAGCCGGCGCCCGCTACTGCCACCACTGCGGCGGTCCCCTGTCGCCGGTGGCATCCATGCCGACGACGGAACGCCGCGTGGTCACGGTCCTCTTCTGCGACCTGTCCGACTTCACGGCCTGGTCGGAGGGCCAGGACCCGGAAGTCGTCGGCGCCGTGACCGACCGCGTCCTCGCCGAGTGCGCCCAGGCCGTCACCGAGTACGGCGGCCACGTCGACAAGCTCACCGGTGACGGACTCATGGCCGTCTTCGGCGCGCCCATCGCGCACGACGACGACTCCGAGCGCGCCGTTCGCGCCGCCCAGCGAATGCGCCGCGCCGTCCGTCGCCTGCTCAAGGCCGAATCGGGTGGGGGTGTCCCGCTCGGCCTCCGCGTCGGGCTGCGCACCGGCCTCGTCGTCGCGGGCATGCAGGCCGACGTCGAGTACACGGTCATCGGCGACACGGTCAACACCGCCGCCCGACTCGCCGACGCGGCCGGTGTCGGCACCGTCTACGCGAGTGCCGAAACGGTGAACGCGACGCGCCACATCGCCGCATGGCGACGCCTAAATCCGTTGCGCCTCAAGGGAAAGCGCAAACCTGTCGAGGTCTACGAACTGCTCGGTCTGCACGACGAGCCCGGCACCCGGGCGAGCCTCGGCGACCAGGCGCCGTACGTCGGGCGCGACATCGAGATGGGCCGGATCTCCGGGCTCCTCGACAGCGCGATCGACCGCGGAGCGCCGACCTCCGTCGTCATGACCGGTGAGGCCGGGCTCGGCAAGACCCGTCTCGCCCTCGAAGCGGGGCGTTTGGCGATCGAACGGGGCGCACGGGTCCTGTCCGTTCGCGCCGCCGCCTACGGCCAGGGCTACCGACTCGGTCCGCTCGCCGACCTCGTCCGCAAGGCGATCGGCGTGTCGCTATCCGACGACCGCGACGCCGCCGAACGCCAGGTCCGCCGCGTCCTCGACCGGCACAGCGGAGACAACGGCGTCATCAACATCGAGCTCCTGCTCGCCGTGCTCGGGTACGGGGCCGCCACCACGACCGAGGACCGCCCCGGCCGGGCTGGCGCGACCCTCAAGGACGCCGAGACGATCCCGCAGGTCGTCGCGGACCTGTTCAATCTTCTCGCCCGCGAGAACCCGCTCATGCTCATCGTCGACGACCTGCACTCCGCGACCGCGCAGGCGCTCGACCTGCTCGGCGGCACCGTCGCACGCCTCTCCGGACCGATCCTCGTTCTGATGCTCGGCCGCCCCGACCTCGTCCGGGGCGCCGGACTGTTGGGCCGCATCGGCGACGCCGAGGCGTACACCCTCGCGCCGCTCCGCGGTGCCGACGCCGGTCGACTGCTGTCCGCCTTCTGCGACAGCGGAAGCGTCGACCCCGACGATGAATCGCGGCTCCTCGCGACCGCGCAGGGCAACCCCTACTACCTCGCCGAACTCGTCACGCTCCTCACCGAACGGGGCGTGCTCACCCAACGCGACGGCGTGTGGCGGCTCGCCCCCGGTTCCATGACGGGGCGGCTGCTCTCCCCCGACCTCGCGAAGGTTCTGACCGCCCGCATCGACGCGCTCCCGCCGGACGCGCGGCAGCTACTGCGGGAGGCGTCCGTCATCGGCGACACCATCCCCGAGGCCGCCCTCGCCGTCCTCGATCCGGCCGAATCCGACAGTGACTCGCCCGCGCTCGCGCAATTGCTGACGCGGCAGATGCTGCGCCGCAGCGCCGGAGGCGGCTACCGATTCGTCACGCCGCTCATGAGAGAGGCCGCGTACGCCGGACTCGGCAAGGCCGACCTCGCCGACAGGCACGCACGCCTCGCGCGTTGGGGAACCGCGACCGACACCCTCGAACCGCCGCAGGCCGACGAGTTCACCATCAACCACGGCCGCCAGGCCATCAACCTGGCGAAGGCGATGGACCTGCCCCCGACCGCGAGCGCGTTCGCCACCGTCGGCGCGTGCGTCGCCGCGTACAGCCGGTCCGCCCTGCGTGCTATGGACGCCGCCGAACCGGCCAACGCGCTGGAGCTCCTCGACGCGTCCGCCGCGTTGCGTCCACTGTCGTGGGAGGACCATCTGATCCGCGTCCGCGCGCGGCTTCGCCTCGGTGAGACGACCGAGGCGCTCGCCGGTTTGGAGGCCCTCGCCGCGTCCCTCGACATCCGGCTGCCGGAAGCCGGAGAGCTGGCGCCACCGGAACACGTCGCCGACCCGGCGCCCACCGCGCAGACGCTGCTGCTCGCGGGCCGAACCTTCCGCGCGATCGGCGAACCCGATCGAGCGGCGGCGGCATGGAACGCCGCGTGGGCGGTCGCCCGCGACGCCGGTCTGTCCGTAATCGAATCGGACGCCCTGTGCCGACTCGGCATGTTCGACTACCTCGGTGGTCGACTCACCCGCGCCACGCAGCGCTTCAACGAGGCCCTCGGCGTCGCGACGACCGCCGACGACGGCCGGGCCCAGGCATGGGCGTTGCAGCATCTGGCCTGGGTGTCGACGACCGTCGGAGACTTCCGTACCGCCGATGACGCGCTCGGGCGCGCGGCGCGGCTCTTCGCCGTGCAGCACGACCGGATGGGTCGGGCGTGGGTGCGCAGTTCGGCGGCGTTCGCGCGGCTCCTCGCGGGGCGCCTGCGTGAGGCCGAGCGGCTCGCCGAGGCGTTCCGGCCGTTCGGCGAACAGGTCGGCGACACGTGGGCGGTCGGGCTGCTCCGTTCCGTGAGCGCCTACGCGAAGGCAGAGCTCGGCGAGATGACCGAGTCAGATGCGTTGGCCCGCAAGGGTTATCGCGACTTCGACCGGATCGACGACGACTGGGGGCGCGGTTTCGCGCTCGTCGTCCGCGCGTCGATCGCGCGGGACCTCGGAGAGATCGAGCACGCGCTCGAACTCGTCACCGAGGCGGAGGGCTACGGGCACAAGACCAGCCACCCGCTGCTCACCGGCATGGCGCGCACGTTGCGTGGCCATTGTCTGTTGGGGCTCGGCGACACGGCCGCCGCCGAGACGACCGCGAAGTCGATCCTGTCGCTCGCCGAACCACACGACGTCCTCGAACCGGTCCGGGTCGGACCGATCGCCTTGATGGCCGAATCGCGTGCGGCGCAAGGGGACCTGGCAACGGCGACGCGCTGGTTCGCCGACATCGCCATCCACTACCGATCCCCCGCGTTGCTGTACCCTCGGCGTCGCGTCGTCGCGCGATACGCACAGCTCCTGCTCGAAGCGGGAGACGTCGCGGCCGCCCGCACCTGGGTGGCACGCGCGGCGGAGGCATCCGGAGAAGACCTCGCCTCGGGGCGGCTCGTCGAACAGGTGCGATCGGCTGTGGAAGCGGCGTCCGGTGAGTACGGACGTCGATCCCCGGCCCTGTCGTGACGGTTTGTCGTGGTGCCCTACCGTCGTAAGGGATGACCGTCGTGACGTTGTCATTAACGTGCGTAATTCGTCCGGACGGTTAAGCGATTCGAACCGAACGGTATGGACGGCGTAAACCGAAGTGCTTTACCTTAGCGAGCGTGAGCATGGCACCCGATGAAGGCGCGTGGCCATCCCGTGCCGATTTCCCCGACCTGGCCGATGTCTCGATCCTCGCCAGGGGCGCTCATGCCACTGTGTACCGTGCCCGACAGTTGTCGACCGGTCGCGATGTAGCACTGAAAGTGGACGGTCGAGTCGTCGGCTCGACGCAGCAACGGCAGCGTTTCGAGCAGGAGGTGCGCGCGGTCGGCGGACTGTCGCAGCACCCCGGCGTCATCGAGACCCTCAGTGCCGGGATCACCGCGGCCGGGCACCCCTTCGTCGTCACGCAGTTGTGCCGTGCCTCCTACGAACAGGTTCTCGCCAACGGCGGCCCCCTCCGGCCGGACGAAGTGCAGCGGATCGGCATTCGCATCAGCGGCGCCCTCTCCGCGGCGCACCGCAACCGCATCCGACACGGCGACATCAAGCCGGCGAACATCCTCGTCACCCTGGACGGCGAGCCCGTCCTCGCCGACTTCGGCGTCGCGTCGCTGATCGACGGCCAATCCGGTCCCGTCGCGCGCGCCGCCATGACACCCGCGTACGCCCCGCTCGAGACGTTCCACATGCAGCCGTCCGACGAGGCCAGCGACGTCTACTCGCTCGCGGCGACCTTGTACGCGCTCTTGTCCGGGCGTCCGCCCCGGTTCCCGGCCGAGGACCGGGATCTGACCCTCGACGAGGTCATGGCGCTGTGTCACGAACCGATTCCCGACATCCCCGGCGTGTCGCAGGTACTGCTCGGCATGCTGCGCGCGGCGATGACGAACAACCCGACGGGTCGACCGACCGCGGAGCACTTCCAGGAGATGCTGGAGAGCGTCCCGATCGCGTCGGCCGTGATCCTGTCGGGCGCGGCGCCGACCCGGCCGCAACCGCCCCCCGCTCCGCCCCGGGTGTTCAAACCGGAACCGGCGACGACCGTGCTGCGGCAACGCCGTCCCGGGCCGGTCGAGGAGGAGGAACCGGTCACCGCGGTCATCTCGTCGACCGCGGCCGGCCACCGGCACCTCGTCGAACAGGTTCCCTCCGGAATCATCACGGCGTCGACCGGTCCGATCCCCAAACCGACCGAGCCCTCGACCACGGTCATCCGTCCCGGCACCGGACCGATCCCGCGACCCGACGAACCACAACGACCACTCCACAGCGGACCACACACCGGCGGATTCCCCCGCATCGAAGAACCCGCCACCACCGTCATCCGCCCCGGCACCGGACCCATGCCACCGGGCACGAACCGCCCGCCCTCATGGCCCGCGACGGACTCCTTCCCGCGTATCAGCGACGAACCGACCGCGATGATCCGACCGGGAACCGGCGCGCATCCTCGCCCGAGCAACGAACCGACGGCGCTCATCCGACCGGAGATGCCGACTCAACGTCCGCCCTCGGCGTACTCGCCCCCGTACGGCACGACCGGCACGATCGACGCCCTGCCCACCGACGGGTGGGCCGTCGCCGCCCCCAGCCACGACATGGACAGGGAGATTCCGCCGATCGGCCCGTGGGGCCAACCGCCGGAGGCGAACCATTCGTACGACGACCGGCTGCCGGTGCTCGCGTCCTCGCGAGACTTGACGACCCGACGCGAACGACGGATCGCCGAACGCGGGGGTGAGGAACGCAGCGAGATGCCGAAGATCATCGCGGTGTGCGCGGCGGTGCTCGTGCTCGTCGTCGCGACCGTCATCGGCGCGATCAACTTCCTCAGCGACGACACCCCGGATTCCGGCGACACCACGGCGAAGACCGAGGCCGAGTCATGCGCCGTCGAACAACTCGGCGTGGCGTGCCTGCCCGAGCCGATGTGTTTCGAGGGTCGTCAGCTGACCGACGGCGACGGCTTCGCCAACGCCACCGAAGTGGACTGTTCGAAGGCCCACGTGTGGGAGGCGTACGCGTTCGGCGAGCTCACCACCGAGATCGACAACCCGTCGTATCAAGCGGTCAGCGGTACGCCGGAGGTCCTGGAATCCTGCCTGTTGCCGGGTGAGGACAGTCCGATGAGGGCGTTGCTCGGCGCTCAGGCGGGGGACTGGGCCAGCGACGTCCTGCCACCGACGCAGGCACAGTTCGACGAAGGCGAGATGACGTTCCTCTGCGTCGCCCGGAGGACGGACTCCTCCGAGCTGAAGAGCTCCTACTTCTGACGGGCGCCCCGGCCCACACGTGACGACGACCCCGCCGTGATGGCGGGGTCGTCGTGTACGCACAGGTGCCGGGTTGGACGTCGCCCGTTACCGCAGATCCTCCGAGGCTCGCGTCGAGGCGACCCCCGATGGGCGGGAGGACTCCTGCCCACCGGTGCCGCCATGCCGTGAAACGCCGCCGTCGACGGTCGAACCGAAGCCGCGGTTCGGCCCGAACACGGCGACGCCGTGGCCGGACCGGATGACGGGGCGCCGCTAGACCCGAGCGCGTCGAGCGAGGCGCTCCGGGTCGAGAATGATGACGCTCTTGCCGTCGAGGCGCAGCCATCCACGGCCGGCGAAGTCGGCGAGGGCCTTGTTGACGGTCTCACGAGACGCGCCGACGAGCTGTGCCAACTCCTCCTGCGTGAGGTCGTGCGTCACGCGGAGGACGCCGCCGTCGCGGGTGCCGAAGCGGCTGGCCATCTGGAGCAGCGACTTCGCGACCCGGCCGGGCACGTCGGTGAAGATGAGGTCCGCCATCGTGTCGTTCGTGCGACGCAGGCGACGGGCGATGACACGCAGCAGCTGCTCGGCGATCTCGGGGCGATCCGTCAGCCAGGGGCGCAGTGACGACTTGCTGAGTTTCGAGAGGCGCACGTCCGTGAGCGCGGTAGCCGTCGCGGTGCGGGGGCCCGGGTCGAACAGCGACAACTCACCGAACATGTCGGACGGACCCATGACCGCCAGCAGATTCTGACGGCCGTCGGCGGAACGTCGGCCGAGCTTGACCTTTCCGGACATGACAATGTAGAGACTGTCACCGGGTTCACTCTCAGTGAACACCGTGTTGCCCTTTTTGACCTCGACGATTTCGAGTTCCTTGGTCAACGCTTCGACTGCTTCAGGGTTGACGCCCTGGAAGAGTCCCGCGCGGGCAAGTATTTCGTCCATCCCTGCACACCTCCTATTAGCGCACCTGTCGCGCAGAATGTGAGTGTATGCCCTCTGGCGATCTTGACGGCGCTGCCCCACGAGATTGCCTGGGTGGTAAATGGACGTTCGCAAGCCCCACGACCTCAAGGAATACCGTCTCGGAGGGCCGACACGAACATTGACAGACCGTGGAAGAATGTCACATTGGTACAAGGCGACGTCTTGAAGAGAAATACGTCACTGGTTCGAGAATCCGTATGGAGGAAGCACTCTCATGACATACCCCCAAGACCCGCAGGGCGGCTACTACCAGCAGCAGCCCCAAGGGGGTTACCCGCAGCAGCCGGGCTATCCCCCGCAGGGCGGCATGACCACACCGGTTGCCGGGCAGCAGTACAAGGGGTTCTTCTCGTCGTTGTTCGACTTCACGTTCAAGAGCTTCGTGACGCCGAAGGTCATCCAGATCTACTACGTCGTGGCTCTGATCGTGATCGGCCTCGCGGGCCTCGGCATGCTGTTGTCGTTCCTGATCTCCGGTGAGCCGGTCCTGATCATCATCGGAATCATCGTCGTTCCGCTCGTCATCTTCATCTACCTGCTGCTCGTCCGCATGGGTTTGGAGCTGGTCGCGAACATCTTCCGGATCGGCGAGAACATCCAGGCGATGCGGGACCGCGCCGACGGCAAGTAACACGGAAAACAAGCCAGGGGCACGCCGTCGCGGTGACTACGTGCACGCCTGGGTATCGACTGGTTGCGTTGTCAACCGACCAAGATCCATGACCGGCTGCGCCTCCTCCATCGTGAGGGCGTAGCCGGTCTGCGGGTCGTCGACCGCAGCGGCGAAGACGACTCCGACGACGTCCCCGTCCTCGGACAACAACGGCCCGCCCGAGTTTCCGCTTCGCACCTCCGCCCGCAACGCGTACACCTCGCGGGTGACGTCATCGGCCGCGTAGATGTCCGGCCCGAAGATCGCCCGCTGTTCCCGCACCCGTGACGGCGTCGCCGTGTACGGCCCCCCATGCGGATAGCCCAGCACGATCGTGTCGTCGCCCGCCTCCGCCGGGATCGCCCGCACCGGCAGCGGCTGTGCCGTCAACCCGGGCACGTACAGGACCGCCAGGTCCCGATCCTCGTCGAACACGACGACCCGCGCCTCCAGTACTCCCTGCTCCGTCTCGACGGCCACCGTGTCGGTGCCCGCGACGACGTGCGCGTTCGTGAGCACGAGTTCGGTGTCGTAAACGAAGCTGGATCCCTCGATGTGCCGTTCGCACTGCGGCGCCTCACCCAGGACCTTCAGGACGGAGCCGCGCGCCGAAGTCACCACCGGTGAACCGGCCAGTTCCGGGTCGGGCGGGCTGACCGGCCGCACCTCGGTCGGGTCGAGACCGGAGAACACGTCGGGGAACTGGTTCGTGTCGACGGAGTCGCGCAGCGCGTTGTAGATGGAACGGACCGAGTCGGGCATCGTCTCGTCGACGGCTCCGACGATCGCGCTGTTGCGCACGGCCGCCGCCACTCCTGGCAGACCGGAGGACGCGAGCGGCGCGGCGACCATCCACGCGACCAGGAGCACTGCGAGAACGGACACCATGGCGCCGCCGACCTCGTCGACCCGGCGCAGTCCGTTGTTCTTCAGTCTGGTGCGGAGCTTGAATCCGAGGAGCGACGCTCCCCATTGGCCGAGCGTCGCGAGTCCGAACACGATCAGGAGCGCGACGATGACGCGTGCCAGCGGCGCGGTCACCGCCTCCACAACGGGCGGAGCGAGCTGAACTCCGACGACCGCGCCACCAAAGAAGCCCACAAAGGACAGAATGCCGACGATGAAGCCTTGACGCAGACCGTTGATCGCGAACATCAACGCCAGCCCCACGATGACGATGTCCACGAGGATGCCGCCACCCATAGCGCCTCCGCTCCCACCCAATCGAACGCTTCCAGAGTACGGGCGTTGTCACGCGTCCAGGTCGACGACCCGGCGTGGGTTCCATGGACGTTCCCAGCCGCCGAGGCGCAGGACCGTCGCGAGGACGCCGCCGGTAAAGCCCCACACGAGCATGTCGGGCGTGACGAAGGCGGGACCGACGTAGCCGCTCGGGTGGCGAACGGAGACGCGGTTCGCGGGGTCGGCGAGTCGGTGGACGGACAGGTTCGCCACGAGCGAGACCTCCGCCGGTTGTCGCGCCGTGACGGTGTGCGGCGCGTGCCACCACGCGAGCACCGGGGTCACGCGGAAGTTCGTGACGCCGATCCACAGTTCCGGCAGGGTCGTCACCACCGTGACCGTCGCGGGGTCGAGCCCGACCTCCTCATTGGCCTCTCGCAGCGCCGTCGCGGTGAGGTCGGCGTCGGCGGGTTCGACACCGCCGCCGGGAAAGCTCGGCTGGCCGGGGTGATCACGGAGCGTGTCGGCGCGTCGCATGAGGAGCACGGTCGGGCCGGCGTCGCCCTCGGCGAGCAGGATCAGGACCGCGGACCGGCGTCCGCCCTCGGCGGGTGGCAAATGCCGGGTGATCTCGTCACCCCGGATGTTCGCGGCGCGGGACGCAAGTGGATGCCACCAGGCGGGCAGCGGTGTGTCGGTGATCGGGCGGGCGTCGGTCACGGCGTCATCCCCAGGTGTTCCTCGACTGCCGCGATCAGGTCGTCGGCCGTCAGCGTCGCGTCGGTGAAGCGGGCGACGGTGTCGCCGTCGCCGTCGATCAGGAAGGTCGCCGGGAGCGTCGCCAAACCCTGGGAGCGCATCACGTCCCCCCGTTCGTCCACAAGCGATGGAAAGGTGAGGCCGACGTCTTCGGCGAAGTAGCGCGCGGCCTTCGAGTTGTCCTGGGTGTCGACACCGAGGACGTCGATGCGGTCGCCGAACAGGCGATGGAACTCGGTCAGTTCTGGCGCCTCGGCCACGCAGGGGCGACACCAGGACGCCCACAGCGTCACCAGCAGGGGTCGACCTTCTGCGACGCCGATCTGCCGCGTCTCGTCGCCGCCGAGGCACGGCAGTTCCATTCCCTCGAAGTCCGTGGCGGGCACGACCTCACCGCTGACTCGGCAGTCGACGGACCACGACGGTTCGGGCGTCGGCGGCTGCGCGGCGGGCTCCGAGCCGCACGCCGCGAGCGTCGCGGCGAGCACGATCGCCACCATCAGGCGCAACCTCATGCCCGGATCCCCGCCGCCTCGGCCAGTTCCACCACGCGAGGGCCCTTCAACAGCGCGACGGCGCGGTCCGGGTCCATGGGGCCGGTTCCGACCGCGGGGCACCACCGGGCGACCGTGCAGGCGCCGCACGCGGGCTTGCGCGCGTGGCACACCCGCCGCCCGTGGAAGATCATCCGATGCGAAAACATAGTCCATTCAGGATGTTTGATGAGTTCGTTCAGGACCCGCTCGATCTTCACCGGGTCGGTCTCGTCGGTCCAGCCGAACCGGTGGGACAGGCGGGCCACGTGGGTGTCTACGGTGATGCCCGGAACCCCGAACGCGTCCCCGAGGATCACGTTGGCGGTCTTGCGCCCGATACCGGGCAGCTTGACGAGTTCCTCCATGGTGCGCGGGAGCTCGCCGTCGTGGTCGGCGAGTAGAGCGTTCGACAGACCGAGGAGGGACGTCGTCTTGTTGCGGAAGAAGCCGGTCGGCCGGATCAGTTCCTCGAGGGTGGCCCGATCCGCCGCCGCCATCGACGTCGGGTCGCCGTACCGGGCGAACAGGGCGGGGGTCGTCGCGTTCACGCGCTGGTCGGTGCACTGCGCGGAGAGTATCGTCGCGACGGCGAGTTCGAACGGCGTCGAGAAGTCGAGTTCGCATCGCGCGTCGGGATGCGTTTCGGCGAGGACCCTCGCGATCTTGCGCGCGCGTCGTTTCAACGCGAGCGGAGAACGGTCGGCGACGGGCTGTTGACGAGACTGGGAGGTCACGTCTTCACATTACGTCCCCCACCGAATCTGTATCCAACCTGTTATGTAGACCTATCCGCCGATGTGATGTGCTAGGGCCACCGTTACGGTGTCGCCCGAGAACGTGATGGGGGCCTGCCTCTAGAGAGGGCGTGTTAGCCAATGTGGGAACCCGCGACCGGCATCGAGCACCAAATGCGAGACGCGCTGCGCGCCGGTCGCCAGGAGGAGTACTTCCAGCTGCTGGCCGGCTTGGAACTGCTGTTGCCCGTGTCCGACGACCAATCCGCCTACTCCACCGAGCCCGACACCTGGGCCACCTGGTCCACCGAAGAACGCACTCACGTGCTGGCCTTTACCTCGGAGCAGGCGTTGCACGCCTGCCTGAAGTCGCACGCCGGACGGTATCGGCGTGCCAATTTCGCGTCGCTGTCGGAGACCTGGCCGGACGCCGAGTGGTGGCTCGCCGTGGACCCGGGTCTGCCGATCGAGGGCTACCTGCCGTCCTGGTTCGTCACGCAGATCGCCCAGGGCGACACCTCGCTGCCCGACGCCGATCGCGCGGCGGGCATGTCCGCGCCGACGCAGCAGCCGGGGATTCCCGATTGGCGGGCCGAGGCCGCGGCCACCGCGTGGCCCGCGCCGCCGCCGATGGACGGCCCACCGGCCGGGCTCCTGCCCGAGCCGAACGCCTCCCTGGCCGATCGGTACTCGGTTCTGCCGACGCGTCGTCCGACCGCGGACGCCGCCGAATCGGCCGGTTTCGAGCCCGCGGGAGGCTTCGGTCCGCCGCCGCCACAGGGTTTCGACGGGCCGATGCCGACCCGGCAGTCGACGTTCGACTCCGAGCGTCCGACCCACGACTCGGCACCCCCGAGTTATCCCCCTCCGTCGAGTGAGGACGCGTACGGTTGGGACGCCCCGGCCGAGTACCCGCCCGCGCCGTCCTACGCACCACAACAGGAGGCGGCCTACCCGCCGCCACCGGAGCACGATTCGCGTCTGCCCGCCGTCGTCGGGAGCGTTCAGGCGTCCCCCTGGCTGGACGAGGCGGAAGCCGAGTCGAGGCTGGCGTCGTCGGCCGCGACGGGCGACACGGAGTCGTTCCTGCACATCCTGATGCGGTCGTGGGCGTTCGTCCCCCTGGGTGACGAGGGCGCGCCCGCGGTGCGCCCGGGCGAGCCCGGTTTCCGCTGGCACACCGATCTGATCGACGGCGCGTACACGGTCACGGCGTTCACGTCGCCGGCCCGGCTCGCGGCCCGGTACGGGGACCGTCCGTTCGTCAAGACGACGTTCTCGAGGGTCGCGTCGCAGTGGCCCGGCCTGGAGTACTCGCTGTACGTCAACCCGGGCACCGAGGTCGGGGCGAACATGCCCGGCCCCCAGGTGACGACGCTGTTGACGTGGGCGCGGACGCAGGGCCTCATCGAGTTGGCTCAGGCGATGGAGCGGCAGGCGGAGTCCGAGGCCGGATCCGCCCCGATCGCCCTGACCAGTCCCGAGTGGATGCAGAAGATCGTGCCGCACCACCAGGTGAAACTGATCCTGGAGCGCGGCTACGACCGAGTCGCGGGCTTCGTCCACCGGTTCGCCGACGTCGAGCACGCGACGACGCCCGCGGCCCTGTACGACGCTCTCGGGCTCGTCCGCACGGATGGGCGTTTCGCGATGACCGACGGCGAGGTGCATGTCCTCCGGTGGGTCGGTTACTGCCACGACCTCTACCAGGTCGCCTACGGCGCCAACGATTCGCAGAGCCTCTCCCAGACGGGTGGCTGGGTCGTCGAGGCACCGCCGTTCACCGGCACCGGATTCGCTCCGAGCCGCGACGGCTCCCGCACGACCGAGTACAAGGTCGACAGCGTGCGACTGCCGCACGGCGCCAGGATGTACCGCATCGGTGCGAACGGGTCCAGCGAGGAGGTCGCGTCCTTCGACGCCGACCGCCGCGAATGGATCCAGAGCCGGTTCGGGGCGGGCGCGTCGACCTGGGATCTCACCTCTTCGACACGGAGTCAGGAGCAGCAGCATGCGTGACGGATACGTCGCCCGATGGCGCGGTGTCGAGTACGACGCCAGCCCGGATGGAGCCCACGTACGGCTGTACGCCCCCGAGCCGGGTGAGGGCTTCGTCCAGGTCGCCGATGGCCGGTACCGCCGTGGCGTGCTCCTGGAGGAGTGCGAGGCGCTCAACTACGTTCGCACGACGTGCATCTGGCGCAACGAGCCGTTCTTCGTCCTCGGCAAGTTCGGGGACTGGCTGCGACTGGAGTACTGCGGCGGGAACGTCGAGATGGCGCACAGTCTCGGCCTGGAGCCGTACGACGTCGGCGTCTACCAGATCTGGGTGCCGGTCGCCGAGGCCGATCGCATCGAGGAACTTCGGGTCTGACCAGACATCACGACACCGGGCCACGACCTTCGTGGCCCGGTGTTCGCGTTCCCGCCTCGATCGCGCCGTCACACGATAGGACGATCCACTATCGACCTTCATTGAGTTCGACGCCGAGCGCTCTTCGCCGTATCGCCAGGTCGGCCGGGGCCGCGTAACGGGCGCTTCCCTTGCCCCACGCCCATTGTGCGTCGCTCTCTGTCTCGTACCCGACACTCGAATCACTGGCGCCCCGGATGCCTCGCCGCGATAGTGGAAGTACTGAAGTCTTTCCGCGACATCGAGGACCATAATGGACCAGCTGGCACCGGCGTCCGCCCGGCGACGGACCATCGACGGGTCGAGACTCACCGAGCCCGTTCACCCCACGTCATTCCACACCGTGCTCCGCGTCGGTGGTCGTCCATGAACGACATCATCGGGCTCGACCCCGCCGCGCTCCGCACGCACGCCGACAACGTAGCCAAATGCCATGCCGCGCTTCAGGAGTCGCTGGGCGCGAGCGCGGCGATCTCCGCCCTGTCCGACCAGGCGTACGGCCTGCTGTGCTCGTGGATCCCCCCGATACTCGAAGGTGTCCACAGTGAATTCGACACGGTCGTCGGCGAGGCGTCGACGATCCTGGCCGACATCGCCGAGACGCTGCGCGGAGTCGCCGACGACTACGAGGCGACGGACGGCGCCAACGCGGACCGGTTGCTGTCCGCCTCGACGGATCTCAGTACCGCGACCGACGGGCTCGCGTGATGAACGATCTCGTCGCACCCGTCCAGGACTCCACCACGTGGAGCACCGGCCTGTGGATGGTCGAGGACTTTCGACAACTCAAGGGCGACATCGAGTCGGGAAGCTGGGTCGACGCGACCATCGGCGGGCTCAGTGCCGGACTCGACATGCTCTCCGTGGCGGTCGATCCGCTCGGTTCGCTGATCTCCATGGCGGTCTCGTGGCTCATGGAGCACATTCAGCCGCTGAAGGAGGCTCTGGACGAGCTGACCGGTAACGCCGACGAGGTGAGGGCCTGCGCCGACACGTGGACGAACGTCTCGTCCGCGATACTCCAGGCCGCCTCGGACCTGGACACGGCCGTCGGCGCGGATCTCGGAGCCTGGCAGGGCCCCGCGTCCGATTCCTACCGGGACAACATCAGCGGGAACATCGAGGGCATCGGCGGGCTGGCGGGGGTCGCTGAGGTGATGGCCTCCGCGACGTCGAGCGCGGGCGTCCTCGTCGCCGCCGTGCGCGACATCGTCCGCGAACTGATCGCGGAGTGCGTCGGGTCGATCTTCAGCAAACTGCCCCGCTGGCTGCTGGAGGCCGCGACCCTGATCGGCATCCCCGCGGTCGTGGCCGAGGCGGCGATCCTGATCGGCAAGTGGATCGACCGGATCCTGACCTTCCTCGACGCGTTGCAGCTCAGCCTCGAAGCACTCAATCTGCTCGTCAGCGCATAAGGACAAAGGACACCCCCATGTGGACTGTCATGCGTATTCTCGCCCTCTTCGGATTCCTGATGACCCGAAAGCGCAAGCGCGACGACTCCCCGTCGGGCGGGAAGAAGAGCGCGCGCACCCAGCTCACGGACGCCAGGGCGTCACTCCAGCCGGTCCGGCAGCGGGACGGCTCCGGATCCAACTCCGGCAACAACACCAACACTCCGGACCGGAAGACCCCGCAGCAGATGCGCGACGACGCGCAGGCGATCGCCGAGGGTTTCCGCACGGGCAAGAACGACCAACAGGCGAACATGAACTACAACGGCAAGACCGTCGTCACGATCCAGGACGCGGATGGGAGCAAGTACTACACCGTGAGTTCGAACAACACCTCTCCCGAGGCCCGCCGGATCGCGGCCGAGCTGGGCTACACGCGCATCAGCGGAAGCCAGTACATCGCCAAGGTGAAAAACGGCGACCCGGCGGATCAATGGCACGCCGAACACATCGCGATCAACGCGAAGGACGCGGGAAAGATGACACCCCCGATCGACATCTCTCCGCACCGGAGGCCGTGCGACAGCTACGGAAACACGAACAACCAAGGTTGTGGCGACCGGGCCGCGAACGATCCCGATGTTAACCTGGTCGGCTGGTAGCCGGAAACCGAAGGGACAACGCGCATGTACCTGTGGGATTACGAGATGGAGTCCTATAAGGATGAAATCGACCGGCTTCGCGGCCTACCTCGACTCGCGGTCGTCGTCAACGCGATCGACTGGACGGTTCGGACCTTGGACCCGCCGATCGACGACACCGAATCGGTCGACTTCATTCAGTCCACACTGAACTATTGCCGGACGGCGCTCGACGCGGGCAACGCCAGCCCCGTTCTCACGCCCGACATCGAGTCCCGCATCACCCTGTACTCCGACTCCAAGGGTGGCGAAACGGGTGTGCCGAACCTGTTGGACGCGCTGACGGGCTGCTTCGGCTACGGCGAGGACAGGATTCGCACGCAGGCGGTGTACGACGCGCTATCCGCGTGTTACGAGGCCGCTCTCCTCATCGAGGCGGAACGGCTCGGCGCCGACATCGACCTCGACTTCGAACGCCTAAACGACCGCTGCCACCAGGTGATCGACCATCAGAAGGGCCTCATCGACCGAGCCTGATCCGGTCTCGCCGCCGACACCCGAGGATCGACGACGCGGCCGAACCGGATCCCCGACCCGGTCCCCACGTGCGGACCGCCGTACGCGGCGACCCGCCGGATCGAGTCGGGATCACCCCGGACGCCCCGCAAGGCTCGGCTCGAACAGGCGATCCGATCCCGCGGCAGGCGAACTCGGCGATGTCTCGTTCCACTGGGCGCCGCCATTCCGGTCGGATTCGAAAAGCCGCCGACGTCCATGTCTCACGATGCGCGGCGAGCGAACGGTGCCGGAACCGGACCTCCGGCGATGGCCTGACCCGCGCTCGTCGACTGTCGACGGCCGAGCCGCGACTTCCGATCGGCGTCCCGGATGTGAGACGCACCGTGGCGCGCGAACGCCCGGATCGACCTCTCCGGGTCAGTGAAGTAGCCGCGTCCTCGGATGCGGTTCTCTCGTGCCGGGCGGCGAGCGCCGCAACGATCGGCGTCCGACGACAAGCGCGGACTGGTCGATGGCTCACATTCGTCGGACCCGACGTCCCCCCGCCCGTTGCCGAGGGGCGTACGGTGCCTGACATGAGCGAGTTGCGTCGTCCCCGTGTGGGGCACATCCAGTTCCTGAACTGCGTGCCGATCTATTGGGGCCTCATGCGGTCGGGCGCGCTCATCGACGTGGACCTGACGAAGGACAACCCGGACAATCTCAACGACATGCTCGTGGCCGGTGATCTCGACATCGGACCGATCAGCCTCGTCGAATACCTGCGCCATCACGAAGAGCTGTTGCTGCTACCGGGCCTGGCGGTCGGCAGCGACGGCCCCGTCCTGAGCGTCCACATCATCCATAAGGGTCCATTGTCGGAGCTGGACGGTCGACCCGTCGCGCTCGGATCGACGTCACGCACCGGCGCGTTGCTCGCGCGGCTCCTGCTGGAGCAGCGCCACGGCGTCCGGCCCGAGTTCTACCGCTGCCCGCCGGACGTCCCGCGAATGATGCGGGAGGCCGACGCGGCCGTCGTCATCGGCGACGTCGCGCTGCGCGCCCTGTACGAGGCCCCCCAGCAGGGCCTGACGGTGACCGACCTCGGCGCCGCGTGGCGCGATTGGAGCGGCCTGCCGATGGTGTTCGCCGTGTGGGCGGCCCGCCGCGACTTCGCGGCCGCGCATCCGGGCCAGGTGAAGGACGTCCACGAGGCGTTCCTGCGCTCGGTCGCGCTGTGCTTGACGGAGCTCGACGAGGTCGCCGAGGCGACCGCCCGCTGGGAGCCGTTCGACGCCGCGACACTCGCCGGATACTTCCGCGCGCTCGACTTCTCGCTCGGCGACCGCCAGCTGGAGGGCTTGCGCGCCTTCGCCGCCCGCGCCGCCTCCATCGGCGAGACGCCCGCGCTCCCGGCGGACGGACCCCTCCTGTTCACGGGCTGACACCTCCGAACGCCTGGACCGGAGTCGGGTCGATCGTCGTCGATCCGGACGAGACGTCGCCGGAGACCGGGCGGCTGTCGGAGAGCGAGGTGACGTCGCGCTGATCCGTCGACGTGATTCTCTGAACTTTCGATCATGGGCCGTGACGCTGAAAAGCGTTGCGGCCCATCGTTTGTGTTCGTGTGAACCGACGGCCCGGAGACCTGGTGTTACACCTGTTTGCGTAGCGGCCGCGTTTCTGTAACACTTACGGGGTGTACGGAAACGACATGGTGTTGCCCGAGGAACCGGGGGCGCGCAGCCTGCTGGACCAGGTCGCCGAGGCCGAACGTGATCTGATCGCGGCCTCGCGCCGCGCCGCGCCGTCATCCGACGACCTGGAGTACTTCGACGCGGTGATCGCCGACGACGGCAAGATCGAACCGCGCGACGTCATGCCAGAGGCCTACCGGAAGACCCTGATCCGGCAGATCGCGCAGCACGCGCATTCGGAGATCATCGGGATGCAGCCGGAGGGCAACTGGATCTCCCGCGCGCCTTCCCTCGCCCGCAAGGCGATCCTGCTGGCGAAGGTCCAGGATGAGGCCGGCCACGGCCTGTACCTGTACGCCGCCGCCGAGACGCTGGGCGTGGATCGTTCCGACCTGTACGAGCAGCTGCTGTCCGGTCGGCAGAAGTACTCGTCGATCTTCAACTACCCGACGGTGACGTGGGCGGACGTCGGCGTGATCGGCTGGCTCGTGGACGGCGCCGCGATCGTCAACCAGGTTCCCCTGTGCCGCTGTTCCTACGGCCCGTACGCGCGCGCGATGATCCGGGTGTGCAAAGAGGAGTCGTTCCATCAGCGGCAGGGCTTCCAGTCGCTGTACGTCCTCGCGCGGGGCACCCCGAAGCAGCGTGCGATGGCGCAGGACGCCGTGAACCGCTGGTGGTACCCGTCGCTGGCGATGTTCGGCCCGCCCGATTCCGATTCGACACATTCCGAGCAGTCGATGGAATGGAAGATCAAGCGGTACTCGAACGACGAGCTGCGACAGAAGTTCGTCGACATGACGGTCGAGCAGGCGAAGATCCTCGACCTGGAACTGCCCGACGCGGACCTGACATGGAACGCCGAGCGCGGTCACTACGACTACACCCAGCCGGACTACGACGAGCTCATGCGCGTCATCAAGGGCAACGGCCCGTGCAATCGCCAGCGGATGGCCTCGCGCCGTTCCGCCGTCAGCGAGGGCACATGGGTGACGGAAGCGGCGAAAGCTTACGCGGTCAAGCAATCCGAGCGAATGGAGACGGCCGCATGAGCGCCGACAACCCCACCGTCGACGTCACTCCCCTGTGGGAGGTCTTCGTGCGACCCCGGCGCGGTCTGTCGCACACGCACGTCGGTTCCCTGCACGCGGCGGACGCCGAACTGGCTCTGCGCAACGCCCGTGACCTGTACACCCGGCGTGAGGAGGGCGTGTCGATCTGGGTCGTCCCGGCCGCGCGAATCACCGCCTCCAGCCCGCAGGAGAAGGACGCCTTCTTCGATCCGGCCGCCGACAAGATCTACCGTCATCCGACGTTCTACGAGATGCCCGAAGGGGCGAAGCACATATGACGACGGTGGAGGCCGTGCTGCGGCTCGGCGACGACGCGCTGATCGCCTCGCAGCGACTCGCCGAGTGGACGTCGCGGGCGCATGATCTGGAAGAGGACATCGCGCTGTCCAACATCGCCCTGGACCTGCTCGGTCAGGCCCGGGCGTTGTTGACGTACGCGGGCGAACGCGAGGGCTCGGGCCGCGACGAGGACGACCTGGCCTATCTGCGCGACGAACGTGAGTTCGTCAACTGCCAGCTGGTGGAACTGCCGCGCGGAGACTTCGCGGTGACGATCGCGCGCATGCTGTTCCTCTCGGCGGCCCTGCGCCTGCGCTACGAGGCCCTGGCGGACGGGGCGGACGAGACGCTCGCGGGGATCGGGGCGAAAGCGGTCAAGGAGATCGCCTACCACCTCGATCACGCGGCCATGTGGACCGTCCGATTGGGAGACGGCACCGACGAGTCGCACGAGCGAGCGCAGAGCGCGGTCGACGAACTCTGGCCCTACACCTTCGAGTTGTTCGAGGACGACGAGGTCGACCGGGACGCGTGGTTGTCGATCGTGGACCCGGTGCTCGCGGCCGCGACACTGACACGTCCGTCTGATGAGGACGCCCGATTCCGCCCCACCGGTGGGCGGCAGGGGGTGCACACCGAGCACCTGGGCTATCTTCTGGCGGAGATGCAGCATCTTCACCGAAGTCATCCGGGGGCGAAGTGGTGACCGATACGGACGGTCCTCTTTCGATGGACGAGACGGAGCGGGTGCACGCCGTGGCGAGCGCGGTCATGGATCCGGAGCTCCCGGTCGTCACGATCGGCGAGCTCGGCATCGTCCGGGAGGCGACCATCTCCGACGGGCGGGCGATCGTGACGATCACACCGACGTACTCGGGTTGCCCAGCGATGGACGTGATCCGGGCCGACATCGTGTCGGCGCTGCGCCGCGAGGGATTCGGCGACGTCGAGATTCGCACCGTCTACGCCCCCGCGTGGACGACGGACTGGGTGAGCGACTCGGGCCGTCGCAAGCTCGCCGCGGGCGGGATCGCACCGCCGGGCGCCGCCGCCGTGGGCCGACGTCCGGTCCTGCCGCTGCTGCCGCCGCCCGCCCCCGTCTGCCCCCGGTGCGAATCCGTCGCGGTGGCGGAGATCAGCCGTTTCGGGCCGACGGCCTGTACCTCGCTGTGGCGCTGCCTGGACTGCGCCGAACCGTTCGAACACATGAAGGCGCACTAGATGGCTGTAGTCCTGTCTCGACCGAAGCATCACCGTCCACGGTGGCATTCGTTGCCGGTCGTCGCCGTCGACCGGATCACGGACGAGGCCGTCCGGGTGACGCTCGGAGTGCCGCCGAAGCTGCGTTCGGCCTTCGATTTCAGCGCCGGTCAGCATCTGACGTTCCGTCGCGAGACGGGCGACGGGGAGGAGATCCGTCGTTCGTACTCGATCTGCTCCACGCCGAGCCTGCTCGCGGACGAGGGTCTGCTGCGGGTCGGCATCAAGGCCGTCAAGGACGGCGCGTTCTCCCAGTTCGCGCACTCGAGCCTGGACGCGGGCAGCGTCGTCGACGTTCTACCTCCACTGGGGAACTTCACGACGGCCTTCGATCCCGGCCGGTCTCGGCATTACGGCGCGATCGCGGCGGGCAGCGGCATCACGCCGATCCTGTCGATCGTCGCCACCGCGCTCACAACGGAACCCGACAGCCGGGTGACCTTGGTGTTCGGCAACAAGTCGACGTCGACCGTGATGTTCTCCGATGAGCTGGCCGATTTGAAGGACCTGTACGCGGACCGGTTCCAACTGGTCCATCTGTTGTCCCGCGAAGAGCAGTCGGCGCCGCTGTTGAACGGACGGATCGACGGCGAGAAGCTCGCGGCGCTGTTCGACGGGTTGATCGAGCCCGAATCGGTCGACGAGTGGTTTCTCTGCGGCCCATATGGAATGGTCACGGGCGCGCAGAAGAAGCTCGCCGACGTCGGCGTTCCGACCGACACCGTCCACACCGAACTGTTCTTCGCGGAGGAGATTCCGCCCCCGCCCCCGGCGGAGGACGGCCCGGCGGGAGACACCGACGTGACGTTCGTCTTGGACGGTCGCACGTCGACGGTGACGATGCGCAGGGACGAGCGGGTGCTCGACGCCGCGCTCCGTGTCCGCAGCGAACTCCCGTACGCCTGCAAGGGAGGCGTGTGCGCGACGTGCCGCGCGAAGGTCGTCGACGGAGGCGTCCACATGCTGCGCAACTTCGCCCTGGACGATTCGGACGTCGAGGCCGGCTATGTGCTGACCTGTCAGTCAGTGCCCACGAGCGACCGTGTCGTCGTCGATTATGACGCCTGAATATGAACAGCCGCATCGGTTGTCATTACGACCTTGCCAACGGCGTATTGAAATTGTTACCAATTTACTTCGATGTAATCGTGGCCCATGCCGTCCATGATGGTGTTGTATTTGAATTGCCCATGAGGTCCCCGGCACAGGGCCTGTCCGCTCCCCTGCCGTCCGCTCGTACGGGACGGTCATGGGTCAGGGGAATTCACAACACATACAGAGGTGTCAGTGTCGAAAGTTCGCACCGCCCTGAGTTTCGCGGCAGTGTCCGCGTTGGCGACGGGTTCATTGTTGGCGGTATCGGCTGTTCCCGCTCTGGCAGCGGATTGCGTCGGCGGAGTCGACAACGATTTCGACGGTGACGGCGTACGAGACATCGCGATGGGTTCTCCCCGCGACGTGGTGTCCGGCTACGATGCCATGGGCGCCGTCTACGTCAGTCAGAGTCGCACCGGCGAGTCATTCGCGATCACCCAGGACCAGATCGGCGACCTCCTCATGGTCGATGCCGAGTTCGGCATGGCCGTCTCGTCATACGACGGCAATGGGGACGGCTGTTCGGATCTCGTCGTCGGCGCCCCCGGTCACAACGACTACGCGGGCGCGGTCTACGTCATTCCGGGGTCGCCGGAAGGGCTTCAACTCGACGGAACCAGCATCTACACGCAGGACTCCGCCGGGTATCCCGGGGCGGCCGAGCCGGGCGACAACTTCGGTTACGCCGTCGCCGCCGGCAACACCGGCAGCGGTGAGCCGTTCCTGATCATCGGTTCGCCCGGCGAGAAGATCGACAAGTCCTGGGGAGAGGGCGCGTTCCACTACAGCCGTGGCGGAACCACCCAGATCGTCCACCAGGACTCCGTCGGCATCCCCGGCGCCACCGAGAAGAACGACTACTACGGATCGTTCGTCGCGGCGACGCCGACGCACTTCATCGTCGCCGCTTACGGTGAGGCGCAAGGCGACAAGGCCGGCGCGGGCGCCGTGAACATCTTCTCGCACAAGTGGACCTCGGGCGTGCCCACCTCGCTCGGATCGATCCACCAGGACACCACCGGCATCTCCGGCGCGGCCGAGACGGGCGACGAGTTCGGTGCCTCCGTCAGCGCCATCGCCTACCGCCCGGCGGGTTCGTCGACGACCGGTTCGCTGTTCGCCGTCGGTTCCCCCGGCGAGGCCTTGCGCGACAACACCGCCCCGTGGGCGGGTTCCGCGTACACCCTGTACGTCTCCTCGACGGGCAAGGTGACCCAGCACGGCTATTACCACCAGGACGTGACGGGTGTCTACGGTGGAGCCGAGGCGGACGACGCCTTCGGCCTCCAGGTCAAACTCGCACAGAACGGGGACGGCGCGTACGCCACTCCCGAGACCGCGATGATGGCCGTCATGGTCGCCGGTGAGGAAGGCAGCAACTACGGATACGGCGCCAACGCCGTCTTCCGTTTCGACACCACGATCGGTGGCGGCGACTCCTACCTCGTGTCCGGCACCTACGGTCTGCCGACGGAGGCGTTCGAGCACGCGGCCTGCCCGGCGCCGTCCAGTGGGAAGCACCTGATCATCGGCAACTCCATCGAGGGCGCCTACGGCGTCCCGTGGGCCAGCCTCCGCGCCGGTTCGCCCGTCGGCGACGTTATTCGTTTCGACCTTCAGGGCGAATCGAACGTCGAGCCGAACGGTGGTTGCAGCGACGTGCTGTAGCCCGAAGTGAACCACGAACCGCCCGCGCCCCTTTCGGAGCGCGGGCGGTTCGTCGTCGACGGTCGCGGAAACCCGGCGCCACGGCTACACCGGAACGCCTTCGGCCCCCAACTCGCGCGACCGAGACAACGCGCCGTCCTCCAATTCTCGACAATTGGAGCGAGATTGAGATAAATCAATGCTTGTGTCGTTGTCGACTTTCGTTATTTGATGAGTTCGCCCCTTTAAGAGGTTGTCCCGCTACCCCAGCAGTTCGGCTACGGCGACATCGGAACGTCATCGGCCGGGTCGCGAACCGACTGAACGTGCCCGACACGCCAGAGGCATGAGCGACACCGGTATGCAAACGGTTCTCCGTATCGCCGAGTGACGCGCCGACAGGCGTCTCGCACGACCTGGGATATCGGAACGACCTCCAGTGACCCGTCGGTAGGTCACGATCCCGACAACAGACATGAGGTGTCAATGTCGAAGATACGAAGAATCATCGGTCTCGCGGCCGCGTCCGCGCTGGCGACCGGTTCCCTGATCGCGGTCACGGCGGCACCCGCGCTGGCCGCGAACTGCGCGGCGGGAGTCGAGAACGATTTCGACGGTGACGGCGTGCGAGACATCGCGCTCGGATCGCCCGGCGACACCGTCTCCGGTATCGATGACGCGGGCGCGGTCTACGTGCGACACAGCCGAAACGGCGCGGCGTACAGCATCACCCAGTCCAGTGTGGGCGACTCCCCTCACTCGTACGGACACTTCGGAATGAGTGTCGACTCGTACGACGCCAACGGGGACGGCTGCTCCGACCTCGTCGTCGGGGCCCCCGGCCGGTACCAGTTCACTGGTGCCGTCTTCATCATCCCCGGATCCCCGAACGGCCTCGTCCCGAGCTCCGCGTCCATGTACACGCAGAACTCCGGCGGCTTCCCCGGTACCGCCGAGGCGGGCGACAACTTCGGTTACGCCGTCGCCGCCGGCAACACGCCCAACGGCCAGCCGTTCCTGATCATCGGTTCGCCCGGCGAGAAGATCGACAAGTCGTGGGGAGAGGGCGCGATCCACTACTCGCGCGGCGGCACCACGAAACTCGTCCACCAGGACAGTTCCGGGGTTCCCGGCGCCACCGAGAAGGACGACTACTTCGGCTCGTACATCGCCGCCACACCAACACATTTCCTCGTGTCGGTGTACGGCGAGGCGATCGGATCCAAGAAGCAGGCCGGTCAGGTCCAACTGTTCTCGCATTCGTGGAGCAACGGCATTCCGAAGCCGTTGGCCGCGATTCACCAGGACAGCTCCGGCATCTCCGGCGGCGCCGAGAGCGGCGACCTGTTCGGGGCGTCGATCTCGGGTATCGCCTACCGCGCGACCGGCCAGTCGAGCAACGGCTCGATGTTCGCGGTCGGTTCGCCGGGAGAGGCGTTGCGCTCCAACAGCGCCACGGCCGCGGGTGCCGCGTACACGCTGTACGTGTCCCCGAGCGGCAAGGTCAGTCAGCATCGGTACTACCACCAGGACGTGTCCGGCGTCTACGGCGGAGCCGAGAGCAATGACCGTTTCGGATTCCAGGTCACGTTGGCCCGCACCGGAAACGGCGCGTACGCGACCAAGTCGACGGCGATGCTGTCGGTCCTCCTCTTCGGAGAGACCGGCGGCAACTACGGTTACGGCGCGAACGCCACGTTCCGCTTCGACACCTCGATCGGTGCAGGCGACTCGTACATCGTGTCGGGCCGTTTCGGCATCCCCGCCAACGCCTATTCGAAGGCCGCCTGCCCGGCGTCGTCGAGCGGTTCGTACCTGGTGATCGGCAACTCCGCCGAGGGCGCTTACGGCGTCCCGTGGTCGAGCCTGCGCGCGGGCACGGTCGTGTCGAACCCCGTCCGTTACGTGCTCCCGGCCAGTCCCGGCGTCGTCTCCGACGGCGGGTGCTCGGGCCTGTTGTAAGGCGTGTCTCGTCATCCGCCGGTTCGGCCCGAGCGGAGACGAATCTCATCGAGGGGCGAGGATTCCCGTCTTCGCCTCTCGGAAGCCCCCTTCGCGAATCCGCGGAGGGGGTTTCCGCTTGGTTGGGCAAAAGTGCGGCTTGGTTGGGCAAATTGCGAAAACACGCCTGTTTCCGACATTTGCCCAACCAAGCGGAGCGTTTGGCCAACCAAGCGGAGTGGCTTAGTCGGCGATCTCGGCGATCAGGTCGACCTCGACCGGGGCGTTCAGCGGCAGTGCCGCGACACCGACGGCGGCGCGGGCGTGCTGCCCGGCTTCACCGAAGACCTCGCCGAACAGGTTCGACGCGCCGTTGATGACGGCCGGTTGGCCCGTGAACCCGGGCGCGGACGCGACGAAGCCGTTGACCTTGACGATGCGCGTCACCTTGCCGAGCCCGACGAGACCCTCGATCGCCGCGAGCGCGTTGAGCGCGCAGTACCGCGCCAGTTCGGTGGCGCGTTCGGGCGTGATGTCCGTCCCGACGAGACCTTCAGCCAGGAGCGCGCCGTCGGCGACCGGCAACTGACCGGAGACGTAGACGTGGGCGCCCGAACGGACCGCGGGCTGATACGAGGCGACCGGCGGCACGACTTTCGGCAGTGTGATTCCCAGCTCCTCGAGCCTGGCGTAGACATCCATGCCGGTCATCCCTTCGGCCGCTTGAGGTAGGCGACGAGCTGCTCCGGGTTCGGGCCCGGAACGACGGCGACGAGCTCCCACCCGTCGTCTCCCCAGGTGTCGAGGATCTGCTTCGTCGCGTGTACCAACAGCGGTACCGTGGCGTACTCCCATTTCTGCATGGGCGAGAGCATAACGCCGTTCACCGACGTCACGGCCGTCACCACCGGAGCGCGTACGCCGCGACACCGTCGCATTCCAGACGATATTCAGGCATTGATACATAACGGACGCCTCGATCTGGTATCGAAGGGGTTATGAACGACAGCAATCCGGCCGACGTCAGCCCGGACACCACCGACGACGACGCCGACACCTCGGCTCCGCTTCCCCGCACCGGGCTCATGATCGCCGCGCTCGCGTCGATCGCCGCGGTCTTCATCACAGCCGTCGTCGTCGGCGGCATGTGGTTGACGGGACAGTGGTCCAGCAGGGACGACCCGGAGTCCTCCGTCGACGGATTCCTCCAGGCTTTGCTCGTCGATCACGACGCCGACGACAGCGCTTCCTATATGTGCCAGTCCATGTCGCACACCCTCGTCGAGGTGCTCGACATCCTGAAGGTCGGCGCCGACGGCGGCCCGGCCCCGAACTTCACCTGGGACGGCGTGACGGAAGTCGCTCGCGACGGCGCCACCGCGATCGTCACCGCCGATGTCACGCTCGACATCACGGCGACCACGACCACCTGGACCTTCGCGGTCGTCACAGGCGACCCAGACGACACCTGGCGGGTGTGCGGCGTCGACACCGGCACGGAAACTGCGTCGTAAGCTGGCACAATGCCCTCCGAAGCGGTACCCGCCAAGCTGGTCCCCACCGGCGTGCCATCGCTGCACGTGGTGACCGGCAAAGGCGGCGCCGGGAAGACCACCGTCGCCGCGGCGCTCGCGATGGCGCTCGCCGCCCACACGGCCGGCCGCGTCCTCCTCGTCGAGGTCGAGGGACGGCAGGCGATCGCCCCACTGTTCGACGTGACGGCGCTGCCCTATGAGGAGAGGCACGTCGGCTCGGGACCCGGTGGCGGCGAGGTGTTCGCGCTGGCCATCGACGCCGAGGAGGCGCTCCTCGACTATCTGACGATGTTCTACAAACTCGGCCGAGCCGGGCGCGCGCTCCGCAAACTCGGCGCCATCGACTTCGCGACCACGATCGCGCCCGGACTGCGCGACATCCTGTTGACCGGCAAGGTGAAGGAGGCGGTGACCCGCAAGGAACACGGCCGGGTCGTCTACGACGCCGTCGTCCTCGACGCGCCGCCGACGGGGCGCATCTCCCGTTTCCTCAACGTCACCGTCGAGTCCGCGAAGCTCGCCAAGGTCGGGCCGATCCGCAATCACAGCGACTCCGTCGCGAAGCTCCTGCACTCGCCGAAGACCGCGGTCCATCTCGTGACGAGGCTCGAGGAGATGCCGGTCCAGGAGACCGCCGACGCGATCGGAGAACTGACGGCGCTGAAGTTGCCGGTCGGATCGATCATCGTCAACGCCGTGAGCCCAGATGTCCTTCATGGACGCCGGGTGACGAAGGCCGCCCTGCGCCGAGACCTCGAGGCCGCCGGTCTTCCCGTCGACGCCGCCACCGTCGACGGGCTCGTCCGCGAGACCCGCGACCACCAGCAGCGCCTCTCGATGGAGGCGACCCTGCGGAAGGACCTCACCTCGCTCGGCAGCCCCATCGTCGAACTACCGTCCATCCCCGAAGGCATCGATTTGTCCGGTCTCATGTCACTGGCGACCCTGTTGCGGAGCTCGTTGTGAAAGCATCACGGCCCCTCGACGTCGACGCGCTCATCGGCGACCCCGCCACCCGCGTCGTCGTCTGCTGCGGCTCCGGCGGAGTCGGCAAGACGACGACCGCCGCCGCGCTCGCGCTCCGGGCCGCCGAACGGCACGGGCGTCACACCGTCGTCCTGACGATCGACCCGGCCAGACGGCTGGCGCAGGCCCTCGGGCTCGAGGAACTCGACAACACCCCCCGCCTCGTCGCCGGAACCGAGGGCGGTCACCTCGACGCGATGATGCTCGACATGAAGCGCACCTTCGACGAGGTCGTGCTGGCGCACACCAGCCCCGAGAAGGCCGCCGAGATCTTCGCCAACCCGTTCTACCAGGCCATGAGCGGCACCTTCGCCGGTACGCAGGAGTACATGGCCATGGAGAAGCTGTCCCAGTTGCGCGCCAAGGGCGACTGGGATCTCATCGTCGTCGACACCCCGCCGTCGCGCTCCGCGCTGGACTTCCTGGACGCTCCCGCCCGGCTCGCCCGGTTCCTGGACGGCCGGATGATGCGGCTGCTCACGTCGTCGTCGCGCGGCGGCCACAGCGTCTTCTCGTTGATGACCTCGTCGATGTCGTTCTTCACCCGGACGATCAACAAGGTCATCGGCGGTCGGATGCTCAGCGACATCGGCACCTTCGCGGCGTCCCTCGACTCGACGTTCGGGGGTTTCCGCACGCGGGCCGAGGCGACGTACCGGGCGCTTCAGGACCGCCAGACGGCGTTCCTCGTCGTGGCCGCCCCCGAACCCGACGCGATCCGCGAGGCGATCTATTTCACCCGGCGGCTCACCGAGGAGCACATGCCATTGACCGGCTTGATCCTCAACCGGGCGCACGAGACCTCCGTCCCGGGGCTGTCCGCCGGACGCAGTATCGGTGCGGCGGAGGGGATCGAGGCCTCGGACCCCGATTCCGCCACGGCCGCCGTCCTCCGCGTTCACGCCGATCTGATGAGCCGCGTCGTCACGGAAAGACGTATCGCGAGCCGCTTCACCACGGCCTGCCCGAGCGTGCCGGTCGCTCGGGTGCCCGCATTCCCGGCCGATATCCACGACCTCGACGGACTGCGCATCGTCGGCCGCAGCCTCGGCTCCCACTGAGTCGACAGCGGGCACCGGGCCGCGACCGTTCAGCGTCCGTCACCGGCGCCTCGGATACGCGGGCACGATCGAGCTCACGCCGGACGTCGCGACGGTCAGGCGGTGCCGTGACACCGCCTGACCGCGCCTCCAGCACACCGGCGACCCGTGAACACCCATGCGCGGGTGTTCACCACCGCCCCGATCGACGCCCCGTTCGCGCGTCACACGACCCGGTGGCGAAAACGCGCCTTAACCTGCCGGGGTAAGGGTGCGCTGTTCGCGTGCGGTGACTTCCTTCGTCTTGGCTTCCTTGGCCAGCGCCAGCTCGAACACCCGCCGCCAGCTCGTCACGGCGGGGTGCTTGCGCAGTAGGGCTCGGCGTTCCCGTTCCGTCATGCCGCCCCAGACCCCGAACTCCACCTGGTTGTCCAGAGCGTCCGCGAGGCATTCCATGCGGACGGGGCAGCCTTTGCACACTTTCTTCGCGTTGTTCTGTTCGGCCCCCTGCACGAACAGAGCATCGGGATCACCTTCGCGGCATGCCGCGTCCGTCGCCCACTCGACCTTCATCGCCATCGTTGCCGTACCCCCTGTTTCCCTTCCTGCTGGTGAACTCGGCATCGACGCTGGCCTGCCATGCTGAACGTCGATACCGGACAGTGCACGTTTCGTAACTATATGACTACATACCGCTTCGAGCAAGGGTCGTGACCGTCCGTTTTCGCCAGATGATCACTTTTAGTGGCCATGACATCACTCTTCCACCTATGGGCCACCGAAATGACCAATCGGCTCACTGGCCGCAGTCACGTACGCTGAGGTCGTGCTTTGGATGACCCGGAACCGAAAAATGCGGTCCAACGCATTCGCGTTGTTGACCTGCGGGCTACTGGCGGGGCTGGTCGTTGCGGCGGCCGCTTTTCCCGCCCTCGCGGTGACGGGTTTGGCCGCCAAAACCGCCGCGGACAACTTCGAAAGCCTTCCGGCCGAGTTGGCCGATGATCCCGCGCCGCAAACCACCTGGGTGTTCGCCAAAGACGGCACGCTCATTACCTCTTTCTACGACGAGAGTCGCAAACTCGTCACCCTCGATGAGATCGCTCCGGTAATGATCGACGCGATCATCGCGGCCGAAGACAATCGCTTCTATGAACACAACGGCGTAGACCTCTTCGGGGTTATTCGTGCGGCGGTGGCAAATCAGGGAAGTAGCGAGGTTTCTCAGGGCGCCTCGACCCTGACCATGCAGTACGTGCGACAAGCGCTCACATACAACGCGAAGACGAACGAGGAGATCCTCCTCGCGACCGAGGACACCCCGGAGCGCAAGATCCGGGAAATGCGTTACGCGGTCGCCGTCGAAAAGGAACTGACCAAGAACGAGATCCTGGAGAAGTACCTGAATCTCGTCTTCCTCGGCAACCGCTCGTACGGCATCTACGCCGCGTCCAAGGCCTACTTCGGCAAGGAGCCGGCCGACCTCGAGCTCCCCGAGGCCGCGCTGTTGGCCGCCCTCCCCAAGGCCCCCGGCACGATCGACCCGACGCTCGAGGACGAGAACGCCACCGCTCAGGCGAAGGACCGTCGCGACTACGTCCTGCAGCGCATGGCCGACATCGGGAAGATCAGTCAGGCCGACGCGAAGAAGGCCAAGAAGACCGAGATCGAGCTCAACATCCAGGAACAGCCGAACGAATGTGTGGCGGTTCCCAGCGACAAACTCGACTGGGGATACTTCTGCGATTACCTCAAGCAGTGGTGGATGAACAACCCCGAATTCGGCGATTCGAAAGATGAACGCCTTTCGCGCCTCAAGCGCGGCGGCTACACCATCACGACAACGCTGGAACCGGACCTGCAGAAAAAGGCGCAGAATCACGTCGTTTCCCGCCAGGGAAAGAACAGTCCTTGGGCAATGGGAACCGTGACGATCACGCCCGGAACGGGACATATCAGGTCAATGGCCCTGAATCGGGACTATAAACTCGATGATTCGAAGAACGGGCCCCATTCCGACCCCAACAAACGCAATGCGGGACTCAAGGGCTCCTACCCGAATACGACCGTGCCGCTGTTGACCGGAGCCGACCTCGGCAGCGAGGCCGGTGCCGGCTTCCAATCCGGTTCGACGTTCAAGTTCTTCACCATGCTCGCCGCGCTCGACGAGGGCATTCCCCTCAACACGACGATGCGCAACAAGAGCCCGTACATGTCCAAGCTCTACAGCGGCCCCGCCGGGCCGGCGACGTGCGGACCCGCGAAGGCGAACGGCACCTACGCCTGGTGCCCGGGCAACGACGTCAAGTCCTATCAGGACATCACGTCGAACATGTGGAACGCCTTCGGACGCTCCATCAACACCTACTTCGTGCAGCTCATCGAACGCGTCGGCGCCGACAAGGTCGTCGAGATGGCCGAACGTCTCGGCATCGACTGGCGTAACTACCACGACCTGAACTACGCCACCCCCGGCTGCCCACCCGAGGATCACCCCCAGCAGTGGGGCTGCCTTGAACCGAAGCTGTGGGGAACGCTGACGCTCGGCACCGCCGACACGACCGCGCTCGACATGGCGGAGGCGTACGCCACCGTCGCCGCCGACGGTCTCCACTGTGAACCGATGCCGGTGCTGAGCATCCAGACCTCGGACGGTCAGCACCTCGAGGACGCGGCGAAGCCGAAGTGCGACCAAGCCGTCAGTAAGGACGTCGCCCGCGCGGCCATCGACGCCATGCGCTGCCCCGTCAACAACCAGGGCGAGTATGGAAAGTGCGACGGTCAGGGCACCTTCTCCGAGGCGAAGAACATCGTCAACCGGCCCATCGCGGGCAAGACCGGTACGACCGACAACAACCAGGCGGCGTGGTTCGTCGTCACCGCGAAGAACGCGACCACGTCGTCGTTCATCGCCGACCCCGACTATCGAGAACGATCGTTGGAGAACACCGGTCTACACGACAAACCGCACGAAGCCGGTTCGTACACGTTGAGAGACGCCCTCGAAGGTTTGGAGAATCTCGATTTCAAACCCCCCAGCGAGGGCATCGCGATGGGTAAGAACCTGAGAGACATCCCCACCCTGGACTGTGTCTCGCCCGCCGAGGCGGAAGAGGCGCTGCGAGACGCGGGCTTCGACCCCGGCCGTGTCAACACGGGCGAACGCTCGCACTGCGGCAAGGGCAAGGTGTACGCGACCTCGCCGTCCGGCAAGGCGCCCAAGGGTTCCCCCGTCGACTACTTCGTGTCCGCCGGCAAGGAGAAGCGCAACAACGATCGCATCGCCCCCGTGATCGGGGACGAGGCGGCTCCGCCGATCATGCCGAGCGGCGTACCGGCCGTCCCGCCGATCGCCGAGGACCCCCGCCACCGGCGCGAGGGCTGACCCACCTCTTCGATGAACGGCCCGGGCTCACCGCGACACGCGGTGGACCCGGGCCGTTCCGCTTCCCGCCAAGCGAACGACGCTTCGTCGCGCTACCCCGCATCACGGTTTCCCCCTTTGATCGGCCCCGCGCCGCGACCTCCGCCGACGCGCTTCGACACCACGTTAGGCGCGATCGTCCCCAAGAACCACCCGCCGTGATTCGGGCTGTGGACAACCGCCCGGTTGTGGAGAAGCCACTGTGGCCGATCAGTTCGGACTCCAGCCCCGCCGTTGCGCTCGCGCCGATCCCGCCACGTCGCGACCGCGCGTCCGGTAGACGATGTACGGCCGGAACAGGTACCCCACCGGGGCGCTGAACGCGTGTACGAGCCGCGTGAACGGGAACAGCGCCAGCAGGGCCAATCCGATGATCGCGTGCAGGCGGTACGCCACCGGCGCGGCCGTCATCGCGGCCACGTCCGGGTGGGCCGCGAACAGGCTCCGGAACCACACCGAGACGGTCTGCCGGTAGTCCGCCTCTTCGACGCCGCGCAGGCCGTCGACGGCGGCAAGCAGAGTCGTCGCCAGGCCCGCGACGATCGCGCCGACCAACACGAGGTACATGAGCTTGTCGTTGCGGGTCGTCGCGCTGAACACCGGCCCGGTCGTGCGCCGCCGCCACACCAGCAGCCCGATCCCGGCGAGGGTGGCGACGCCCGCGACACCGCCGAGGACGAGCGCGACGACGTGATACGACGCGTCGGCGACTCCGACGGCGCGGGTCCAGGACTCCGGAACGAGCAGGCCAACGACGTGCCCGACGATGACGAGCAAAAGTCCGAAGTGGAATATCGGGCTGCCGACGCGCAACAGCCGGGACTCGTACAGTTGCGACGAGCGGGTCGTCCAGCCGAACCTGTCGTACCGGTACCGCCAGATCGTTCCCCCGATGAGGACCGTCAGCACGACGTAAGGCAGAACGGCCCACAGCATGAGGTCGAGCGTGGCGGTCATCGCGGCACGGTCTCCATCCGAGCCCGTCGGCGGGAACCGCGACCCGGTCGAGAGTCGGCCCGGACGAACGGCATGCCGAGCGGGGTGCCGTGCCCGTAGCCGTCCAAGCCGACGTCCTCGCTGGGCGGGCCGTTGCGGGCGAGCCGCCGCCACGCGCTCTCCGTGTCGGTGCTCGGAGCGGGAAGGGTCGCGACGACCGCGGCGAGCGCTCGCGCGTACACCGATCCGTCCTCGGTGAGCGCCGCGTGGAGGACGTCGATCGAGGGCCGCAGTTCGCACAGGAGGCGGTGCCCGGTCGCGGCGTCCCCGCGCGCGGCGAATTCGAGCAGGACGCCGAGGTGGTCCGGGAGTTCGCCGCCGGTGATGCGCCATCCGGCCCCGGTCAGGGCGGTCTTGAGCGCGGCGAGCGACGCGCCCCGGCGCCTGGTGTCGCCGTCGGTGTACCAGGTCAGGTGGAGGCTGGTGCGTCGCCGCAGGTCGAAGGTGTCGACATGGTGGCCGGCGGCGGCCAGGGGCGGCGTGGCCGCGAGGTGATCGTGTACGGCGAGCAGGTCGGCGGCGGGTCCGGGCGCGTCGAGCGCGACGTCGCGCAGCGCGGCCGCCACGACGTCCAATGTGGCGTACAGACGCTCGCCCGGATGGTCGATGAGGACGGCCGCGGCTTGGCGCAGGACGGCGATGGTCGCGGGATGGGTCATGGCTTGTGCTCCCGGTCGTCGGTGTTGTCTTGGGCGCGCTCGAAGTCCGGGAAAAGCCCGGCCGGGCGGCCGTTGCCGTCCCAGTTGAGCAGGTTGACGCGGCCGGACAGGTCGCCGCGACTGTCGCTGGTCTGGCGGTCGCGCAGGGCGTGGAAGGTTTCGACGGACGCGGGCATCGGTCCGCCGGACGACTCCCCGAACGGCCCCGAGCCGCCCATGCCGACGCCCCCGTCGGTGTCAAGGCTGCATCCGACCTCTTCGATGACACCCCGTTCGTTCTCGTCGACGCCGAACGCGGTCGGGATGACGTACCGGTCGTCGTACTTGGCGAGCGCGAGGAGCCGGTACAGCGTGTCGACGTCGCCGGCGTCGAGTCCGACCGCCTCGGCTATCGCCGGGTCGGGTTCCTCGCCGAGGTTGACGTGTCTCATGTGGGCACGCATGGCGGCGAGAGTGCGCAGCGACGCGACGACGGGCGCGGTGTCGCCGGCGGTGAAGAGCTCGGCGAGGTAGGAGACCGGGATGCGCAGCGTGTCGATCGCGGCGAACAGGTTGTCGTGGTCCTCGCCGTCGTGGCCGGTCTCGGCGATCCGGTCCACCACCGGCGACAGTGGAGGGATGTACCAGACCATCGGCATCGTCCGGTACTCCGGATGCAGTGGCAGCGCGACCTTGAACCGCTTGATGAGCGTGTAGACGGGCGATCGGGCCGCCGCCGTGATCCAGTGGTCGGGGATGCCGTCGCGGGCGGCGGCGGCGCGGACGTGTTCGTCGGCCGGGTCGAGGAGGACGCCGAGTTGTGCCTCGTACAGGTCGCGTTCGTCTCGGACCGCGGCGGCGGCGCCGACGGCGTCCGCGTCGTACAGGACGACACCGAGGTAACGAAGCCGCCCGACACAGGTCTCGGAGCAGATCGTCGGCATGCCGACCTCGACGCGTGGATAACAGAATGTGCACTTCTCGGCCTTGCCGGTCTTGTGGTTGAAGTAGATCTTCTTGTACGGACAGCCGGTGACGCACATCCGCCAACCACGGCACTTGTCCTGGTCGACGAGGACGATGCCGTCCTCGACGCGCTTGTAGATCGCCCCCGACGGACAACTGGCCACACAGGATGGATTGAGGCAGTGCTCGCAGATCCGCGGCAGGTAGAACATGAAGGTGCGTTCGTAGTCGAGGCGGATCTCGTCGCTGACGCGTTGGACCACCGGGTCGTGGGACGCCAGTTCGGCCCCACCGCCGAGGTCGTCGTCCCAGTTGGCGCTCCAGGTGATGTCCATCGGCTCACCGCTCAGCAGCGAGTACGGCCGGGCCACGGGGAAGTCGTCGGACAGCGGCGCGTTGACCAGCGTCTCGTAGTCGTACGTCCAGGGTTCGTAGTAGTCGCCGATCGCCGGGAGCTTCGGGTTGGCGAAGATCGTGGCGAGCTTTCGGAGGCGACCACCGGCGGCCGGTTTGAGACGGCCCTTGGCGGTCCGTCGCCAGCCGCCCCGCCATCGCTCCTGGTCCTGCCAGCGGCGCGGATAGCCCTGGCCGGGCCTGGTCTCCACATTGTTGAACCACGCGTACTCGACGCCGCCCCGGTTCGTCCACGCCTGTTTGCAGGTCACTGAACAGGTGTGGCAGCCGATGCACTTGTCGAGGTTCATCACCATCGCGACCTGTGCCATGACTCGCCCGACGTTGTTCATCAGTAGACGACCTCCGTGACGCGTTTGCGGATGACGGTGATCTCGTCGCGTTGATTCCCGGTGGGCCCCAGGTAGTTGAAGCCGTATGACAGTTGCGCGTAGCCGCCGATGAGGTGGGTCGGCTTGACGAGCAGTCTGGTCAACGCGTTGTGGATCCCGCCGCGTTTGCCGGTGCGCTCGGTCTTGGGGACGTTGATGACGCGCTCCTGCGCGTGATACATGTAGACGGTCCCCTGTGGCATGCGGTGCGAGACGACGGCGCGCGCCGCGACGACGCCGTTGCGGTTGACCGCCTCGATCCAGTCGTTGTCGGCGACGCCGATCCGGCGCGCGTCCTCGGGGCTCATCCAGATCGTCGGGCCGCCCCGCGACAGCGTCAACATCAACAGGTTGTCCTGGTACTCCGAGTGGATCGACCACTTCGAGTGCGGCGTCAGGTATCGAACGGTCAACCATCCGTCGGCGCCCGCCCCGAGCTCCGGTTCGCCGAACAACGCGGTCATATTCAGCGGCGGCCGATACACCGGCAGCGCCTCGCCGAACTCCCGCATCCACTCGTGATCGAGGTAGAAGTGCTGGCGACCGGTCAAGGTGTGCCACGGCTTGTCGTGTTCCGTGTTGACCGTGAACGGCGAGTATCTGCGCGTCGGCGACTCCTTCCCGGACCACTCCGGGGACGGACCGACCGGCGTCGGGCGGTCCTGCGTGTCGGAGAAGACGACCCGGTGCTCGGTGTTCGCGTTGATCAGTTCGGAGAAGTCGGTTCCGACGCGCTCGGCCAGCCGGGTGAAACCCTCGGTGGCGATCCGCCCGTTCGTGGAACCGGACAACGCGAGGATCGCCTCGCACACCTTCACGTCGGTGTCCAGCAACGGACGGCCGTCGGCGACACCCTCGCGGGCGGTGCCGTTGCGCGCCGCCAACCATTCGACCTCCGGCCCGGCGTGCACCGTGACGCCCTTGACGGACAGCCCCGCCGTCTCGACGAGCGGGCCGAGCGCCGCGAGCCGGTCGGCGACGCCCGGATAGTCGCGGGTCACGGCGACGATTCCGGGCATCGTCACCCCGGGTCGAGGCCGTTCGCCGGTGCTCTTCCAGTCGGCACAGGAACCTCCCGGCTGGGCGAGCTCCCCCGGGGTGTCGTGCTGGTGAGGGACGGCGACGAGGTCGGTCGCGACACCGAGGTGCGTCGACGCCAGTTCCGAGAACCGCCGCGCGAGCGCGGTGAAGATGTCGAAGTCGGTGCGGGCCTGCCACGGCGGGTCGATCGCGGGAGTGAACGCGTGCACGAACGGGTGCATGTCGGTCGTGGACAGATCGTGTTTCTCGTACCAGGTCGCGGCCGGTAGCACCAGATCGGACAGCATCGTTGTGCTCGTCATGCGGAAGTCCAACGACAACAACAGATCCAACTTGCCCTCGGGCGCCGGTTCGTTCCACACCACGTCCGACGGCCGGTGGGCCGGGTCGGCCTCCTCGCCCTGAACCGCGGACGTCGTCCCGAGCAGATGCCGCAGGAAGTACTCGCTGCCCTTCCCGGACGACCCGAACAGGTTGGCCCGCCACACGGTCAGGATCCGAGGCCAGTTGCGCGGATCGTCCGGATCCTCGGCGGCGAACCGCAACGTGCCGGCCGCCAGGCGATCCGCGATGTACTCGCCGGGGTCGGCGCCCGCCTCGACGGCGGCGGCGCCGAGCGCGAGCGGATTCGCGTCGAACGTCGGATAGGACGGACTCCAGCCGAGCCGCGCCGCCAGCGCCATCAGGTCCGCGGTGTGCTTGCCGCGCAAGGTTCCTCGACCGACCGCCGACGTCAATGCGTCGGCCGTGTACCGGTCGTACCGCCACTGATCCGCATGGGTGTACCAATAGGACGTTCCTGCGGAGAAGCGCGGCGGACGCCCCCAGTCCGCGCCCGAGGCGTACGTCTGCCAGCCCGTCAACGTCCGGCACTTCTCCTGCCCGACGTAGTGGGCCCAACCTCCGCCGTTGCGGCCCTGGCAACCCGTGAGCAGCAACAGGGTCAGGAACGAGCGGTACATCGCGTCGCCGTGGAACCACTGGTTCGTCCCCGCCCCCAGGATGATCATGCAGCGACCGCCCGAGCGGCGCGCCGTGTCGGCGAACTCGCGGGCGATCCGCGTCACCCGGGCCGCGGGCAGGCCCGTGACGGTCTCCTGCCACGCGGGCGTGTAAGGCGCGGTCGCGTCGCCGTACCCGGCGGGCCACAACCCCGGCAGGCCCGGCCGCTCGACACCGTACTGCGCCAACAACAGATCGAAGACGGTCGTGACACGACGATTCCCGACCCGCCTGACCGGAACGCCCCGCGTCAGAAAACCGGAGGAGACGTCGAAACGCGGCAACAACACCTGCGCCGTCTCCATCTCGGAATTCGGGTCGTGCAAACTCAGGCGCGGCGTGCACTCGTCGAGACCGAGATTCCAACGACCGATGTCGCTCTCACCCCAACGATGGCCGATCGTGCCCGGCGGCGCCACGATCTCACCGCTCGCGTCATCGACGACGACCGGCTTCCACTCCCCATTGGAGTGCTCCCCGAGGCCCAGGTCCGCCGCCGTGACGAATCGACCCGGCACATCGCGACCGTCCACCGTGTCGATCTCCACGAGGAACGGCAGATCCGTGAACTTGCGGACGTACTCCGTGAACTCCCCCACCGTCGTGTCGACGAAGTTCTCCTTGAGGATGACGTGCCCCATCGCCATCGCGAGCGCCCCGTCCGTACCGGGCGGCGGCGCCAACCACTCGTCGGCGAACTTCGTCGCGTCCGAATAGTCCGGCGACACGACGACGACCTTCTGACCCCGATAACGCGCCTCCGCCATCCAATGCGCGTCCGGCGTACGCGTCACCGGGACGTTCGACCCCCACACCATGAGATACGCCGCGTCCCACCAGTCGCCCGACTCCGGAACGTCCGTCTGATCACCGAACACCTGCGGCGACGCGACCGGCAGATCCGCGTACCAGTCGTAGAACGACAGCATCGACCCGCCGATGAGATTGATGAACCGGGAACCCACACCGTGCGACACCTGGGACATCGCCGGGATCGGCGAGAAACCCGCGATCCGGTCCGGCCCGTACGCCCCGATCGCGTGGACGTGCGCCGCGGCAGCGATCTCGATCGCCTCGTCCCACGCGAGCCGCACCAACCCGCCCTTGCCCCGAGCACGGTGATACGCCGTCCGCGTCGCCGGATCACCGACCACCGCCGCCCACGCCGCCACCGGATCACCACCGCGCTCCGCCTTCGCCCGTCGATACGCCTCGACCAGAACGCCACGCCCGTACGGATACCGCACCCGAGTCGGCGAGTACGTGTACCAGGAGAACGCCGCACCACGCGGGCAACCACGCGGCTCGTACTCGGGACGATCCGGGCCGACCGACGGATAATCCGTCGCCTGGGTCTCCCACGTGATGATGCCGTCCTTGACGTACACGTTCCACGAACACGAACCCGTGCAGTTCACACCATGCGTCGACCGGACGACCTTGTCGTGAGCCCAACGATCCCGGTAGAAGACGTCACCGTCGCGTCCACCGTGCTTGACGACCGCCCGCAGATCCTCCGTCGACTCCGCCCGCGTCAACAACACGCCCGTACGCAACAGCGCGCGGGCCGCCGCCGACGGGGATTCGCTTGTGGAGGCCATCGTCCCACCCATGATCGGAGCGGCATTGGATAGTCACACGATAGTGACCAACCGTATCCACGGGTGCGATACGGACCGATTGACGGCGATATCGGACAATCGACGCGTCACGCCCCGCACCCGCCTACTGTGGATTCACAGTCCGCAGGGGAGGCCAGAGCATGTCCGAGACCGTCCGGCGCGGCGCCGGCGCCAACCTCACGCTCGCCACCGCCGCGTTCGCGTTGACGTTCTGGGCATGGAACCTCATCGGACCACTCGCCAAGACCTACACCGACGCCCTCGACCTGTCACCACTCCAGACATCGATCCTCGTCGCGTTCCCCGTCCTCGTCGGCTCACTCGGACGCATCCCCGTCGGCATCCTCACCGACCGCTTCGGCGGCCGCGTCATGTTCACCGCCGTCTGCCTCATCAGCATCATCCCGACTCTCCTCGTCGGACTCTGGCACGACTCACTACCCCTCCTACTGCTGTGGGGCTTCCTCCTCGGCGTCGCCGGAACCTCCTTCGCCGTCGGCATCCCCTTCGTCAACGCCTGGTACCCGCCCACCCGACGCGGCTTCGCCACCGGAGTCTTCGGCGCCGGTATGGGCGGCACCGCGCTCTCCGCGTTCCTCACACCCCGCCTCACGACCGACCTCGGAGTCACCACGACCCACCTCCTCATGTGCGCCGCGCTCGCCGTCATGGCACTGGTCATCTGGACCTTCGCCCGCGACTCCCCGACATGGAAACCGAGCACCGCGCCCGCCCTACCCCGCATGCGCGCGGCACTCGAACTCCCGACCACCTGGCAGCTGTCCATGCTGTACGCGCTCGCCTTCGGCGGCTTCGTCGCGTTCTCGACATACCTCCCCACCCTCCTCACGAGCGCCTACGAGTTCAGCCAGACCGACGCCGGACTGCGCACCGCCGGCTTCTCCCTCGCCGCCGTCATCGCGCGACCGATCGGCGGAACCCTCTCCGACAAGGTCGGACCCGCCACGATCTGCCTCATCTCGTTCGTCGGCACCTTCGTCATGGCGATCGTGCTGTCCTTCCACCCGCCCGCCGACGTCCCCGCCGGAATCTCCTTCGTCGCCACCGCGTTCCTGCTCGGCCTCGGCACCGGTGGAGTCTTCGCCCTCGTCGCACGGCTCGTCGAACCCGAACGCGTCGGCACCGTCACCGGCCTCGTCGGCGCGGCGGGCGGCCTCGGCGGCTACTTCCCGCCACTCGTCATGGGCGTCATCTTCCAGGTCACCGGCGGCTACGCGATCGGCTTCCTGCTCCTCGCCGCCACCGCCCTCGCCGTCGGCGTATTCACGGCCGTCAAGTTCCGCCCGGCCCGAACGACCTGACCCGAAACACAAAAACGCCGAGGCGAGGCCTCGGCGCATTCACAGTGGAGCGGACGACGGGAATCGAACCCGCACTATCAGCTTGGGAAGCTGAAGTTCTACCATTAAACTACATCCGCGTTGCCGCGATAGACGGCGAGCCAATCGTACCGGATCGGGTGTTCACCACCGTGAGCGGGCCCGTAACCGGTGGCCACGTCTCCCGTGCCGCCGACCTCGCAGCAGCACCACCACCAGCGGCGGTTAGGCTCGCGGACATGTTGTTGTCGGACCGTGACATAGTCGCCGCGATCAAGGCCGGGCAGCTCGGGGTACAGCCGTTCGACCCGACACTCGTACAACCATCCAGCGTGGACGTACGCCTCGATCGATGGTTCCGCGTCTTCAACAACCAGAAGTACACCCACATCGACCCCGCACAGCGCCAGGACGACTTGACCGCGCTCGCCGAGGTCCCCGACGGCGAACCCTTCGTGCTGCACCCGGGCGAGTTCGTGCTCGCGTCCACGCTCGAGGTGTTCACCCTCCCCGACAACCTCGCGGCGAGGCTGGAGGGCAAGGCGCTGTGCGTCAACACGCCCATCCCCACCCCGGATGGGTGGCGGACGATGGGCGACCTGCGCGTCGGGCAGCGAGTCTTCGACGAGAACGGTGAACCCTGCACGATTCTGCGGGCGTCGCCGATCATGTACGGCCGCTCCTGCATGGAAGTCCGTTTCTCGGACAAGTCATCGATCGTCGCCGACGTCGACCATCAATGGTCGACCCGCAGCAACGCCGAGCGCCGACACGCCCGACCCGCGACAGTTCGGACCACGGGCGAGATCGCCGAGAGCGTCCGGGTCGGCGACGAATGGAACCACCAGGTGCCGCTGGCCGGTGCCGCCCGGTACCCCACGCGCGAGCTTCCGATCGACCCGTACGTCTTCGGGATCTGGCTGGGAGACGGAACGAGTGCCTCGGCGGAGATCACCGTCGGAGCCGGTGACGAGTACATCCTCGACGAAGTCCAGGCCGCCGGGTACGCCGTGTGGCCGGCGTCCAACCCTCGGTCCTTCCGCGTGGGAGGTCAAGGCCACGGCCACGCCACTCGCGTGCGCGATCCGCAGGGACGGTACAGCGCCGACGCCTCGCTGTCGAGTGCCCTGCGCGCCCTCGGGCTGCTCGGCGACAAGCACGTGCCGCAGGAATACCTGATCGCCGACCGTTCCCAGCGATTGGCGCTCCTTCAGGGACTGATGGACTCCGACGGGCACATCGACGAGTTCGGACGGTGCGAGTTCGTGAACACGAACGAACGCATCAGCGACGGTGTCCTCGAGCTCGCCGCAAGCCTGGGATTGCGCCCCGTCAAACGGAAGAAGCGGGTCACGCTCTATGGCGTGGAACAAAAACCCGCCTACCAGGTGAAGTTCACTCCGCAGGTCGAGGTGTTCCGGCTGCCCCGCAAGGTGGCCAGGATCAAGTCCGGTCGGGCGCACGCGTTTCGCGCCGTCGTCGGCGTAGAGCCAACGGTGTCGCGACCGGTGCGCTGCATCGAGGTGTCGACCCCGAACGGGATGTTCTTGGCTGGTCGCAACTACATCCCGACGCATAACTCGAGTCTCGGGCGGTTGGGGTTGTTGACGCACTCCACGGCCGGGTTCATCGATCCCGGTTTCTCCGGACACGTCACGCTCGAACTGTCCAACGTCGCCAACCTGCCGATCACCCTGTGGCCGGGCATGAAGATCGGGCAGTTGTGCCTCTTCGAACTGTCGTCGCCCGCCGAACATCCGTACGGGTCGGCCGTCTACGGGTCCCGCTATCAGGGGCAGCGCGGCCCGACGCCGAGCCGCTCGTGGCAGAACTGGCGAACCTGGCCGACCGGGCAGAACCCCCAGGACGCCTGACTCGTCGCACGATCGGCGCGCCGCGTTTCCCCGATCCAGTCCTAAGCGGACCCCTTCCGGAAGTCCGGAGTCCGCGACCACCGGTCTTCGCAGGTGCAATGGCGGCAAAACGATCGAAAATCGTCACACCTTCACTACCGTCGATGACATGAACATCACGCAGAGTTTCCAGAGTGCACTCGACGCGGTGGTGAACTTCCTGCCGCGAGCCTTGGCCTTCGTGGTCATCCTCGCCGTCGGCTGGATCGTCGCCGTACTCCTGCGCGCCGCCGTCAGCAAGCTCCTGGCGAAGGTAGGGCTCGACCGGCTCGCCGAACGCGGCGGCATGCACCGCTTCACCGGCAAGTACACGGTGAGCAAGATGGCCGGGACTCTCGTCTACGCCCTGATCTTGCTGTTCACCTTGCAGATCGCCTTCAACGCGTTCGGGCCGAACCCCGTCAGCGCGCTCCTCAACGACCTTGTCGCGTGGCTGCCGCAGCTGTTCATCGCGGGCGTCATCATGGTCGTCGCCTCCGCGATCGCCAACATGGCGTTCGAGCTCGTGTCGGGCGCGATGAGCAACCTGTCCTACGGGAAGACGATCGCGCGGATCGCGCAGGTCGCGATCATCGCGGTCGCCGCGATCGCCGCGCTCAACCAGATCGGCATCGCGACGACCGTCACGACACCGATCCTCATCGCGGGCCTCGCGATGATCGCGGGCGTCGTCATCGTCGGCGTCGGCGGCGGCCTCGTCCAGCCCATGCGGCAACGGTGGGAACGTGCTCTCGGTGTCGTCGAGAGCGAGGCGGGCAACATGCGCACTTCGATGGCGGAGAACACGAACCGCAACCGCGCCGAGAGCATCGGGCAACCCGCATACCAGTCGGGCCAGTACAGCCAGGAGAGCCCGGCGACGACCCAGTACCCGCCCGCGACGGGGCAACACCCGGTGACGCCGGGCGGCGGCCAGTACCAGGCCCCGTCCCCACAGCCGGGTCAGGGTGAACAGCCTGGTCAGGGTGGACAGTCTGGTCAGACCGGCCAGGGCGGACAGTCGGGCTCCAACCCTCCCGGCATGGGTGGTCAGTCCAGCTGACGCGACGCGACGAAACCGGGGGCGGACCACGATGGTCCGCCCCCGGGCGTGTTCAGTCGCCGCGTCCAGTCTCATTGTCGGGCGGCGCGGTGGCGGCCCGAGCGTGGGTCTGACATGTCCCATGTCCGGCCGTAACACGATTCTCGGTGGCCGACCCACCGTCATGAAGCATCCGGCGGTGGGTCGGACCCTGACATTGTGTCCCTTCGGTACGACATTCCTCACTGGAGCGCCGAGCCGTGTCGGATGGACGCCAGGGGCCGTCTCGTTACCCGGCAGTCGGCTCCGGCGGCGTCGCGGTGTCCACGGTCGAACCGCTGACGCGGTGCGACGGCCATTGACCGCGTTGGCGAGGCTCCTCCGCGGTGCTTCAGCGCACCGGAAGGCATGGCCGGCACCGGCCGTGCAAGCGATCCTTCGCCTCGCCGGGTGACGCCCTGACACGCGTCTCACCCGACCTGAGGTACCGAGACGACCTCTAGTGCGAGAAGTGCCGGGTACCGGTGAAGTACATCGTGACGCCCGCCTTCGACGCGGCCTCGACGACCTCCTCGTCCCGGATCGAGCCGCCGGGTTGGACGACCGCCTTCACGCCCGCGTCGATGAGAATCTGTAGGCCGTCCGCGAACGGGAAGAACGCGTCCGACGCCGCCACGGAGCCGCGTGCCCGATCCCCCGCGCGGGCGACGGCGAGGCGCGCCGAGTCGACGCGGTTCACCTGGCCCATGCCGACGCCGACCGTCGCGAGGCCCGAGGCGAGCAGGATCGCGTTCGACTTCACCGAGCGAACCGCCCACCAGGCGAAGGCGAGGTCCGCCAGGTCCGAACCGCTCAGGGCCGTGCCCGTGACGAGCTTCCAGTTCGCCGGGTCGTCGCCCTCGGCGTTGATCCGGTCGGGTGCCTGGATGAGGCTGCCGCCCGAGATCCGGCGTGCCTCGGTCAGCTCCGGCGTCCACTCCCCCACTTCGAGGATCCGGATGCTCTTCTTCTGCTGCAGCAGGTCCAGGGCGTCGTCCGCGAAGGAGGGCGCGACGATCACCTCGGTGAACACGTCGGCGACCTGCCGCGCCATCTCGATCGTGACCTCCCGGTTCGCCGCGATGACACCGCCGTACGCGCTCACCGGGTCGCACTCGTGCGCCTTCCGGTGCGCGTCGGCGATGTCCTTCGCGGTGGCGATCCCGCACGGGTTGGCGTGTTTGATGATCGCGACGCACGGGTGCTCGAAGTCGTTGGCGGCGCGCCAGGCGCCGTCCGCGTCCACATAGTTGTTGTAGGACATGGGCTTGCCGTGCAGTTGTTCCGCTTGGGCCAGACCGCCGGTCGCCTGTGGGTCGACGTACAGGGCCGCGGCCTGGTGCGGGTTCTCGCCATACCGCAGGTCGGACACTTTGTACAGTGGTTGGCCGACGTAGGTGGGCAGACTTCCGTCCGGCGACTGGTTCAGCCACGTCGCGACCTGAGCGTCGTACGTCGCCAGCTGGGCGAACGCCTTCGCGGCGAGCACTCGGCGCTCCGGCTCGGTGAAGCCTCCGCGTTCGATGACGGAGAGGACCTCCGCGTAGTCGCCGGGGTCGACGACGACGGCGACATTGGCGTGGTTCTTCGCCGCGCCCCGCACCATCGACGGACCGCCGACGTCGATCTGTTCGATCGTCTCCTCGAAACCCGCTCCCGCCGCGAGCGTCTCGGCGAACGGGTAGAGGTTCACGACCAGGAGGTCGAAGGGCTCGATGCCGAACTCCGCCAGCTGCGCCACATGGGATTCCCTGCGGATGTCGGCGAGGAGCCCGGCGTGGACGGTCGGGTGGAGGGTCTTGACGCGACCGTCGAGTGTCTCGGGGAAGCCCGTCAAGTCCTCCACCTTGGTGACGGGAAGCCCGAGTTCGGCTATCTGGCGGGCGGTGCCGCCGGTGGAGACCATCTCGACACCGGCGTCGTGCAGGCCCATCGCGAGCGCTTCGAGCAGGGTCTTGTCGAATACACCGATCAGTGCGCGCCGGACGGGTTTGCGGGCACCGGTTGTGGTGGCGTTCATGTCGCTCCTGTCGCAGACGGCTGCCGCGGGTTGCGAAAGCCGAGTGAATGATCACGTCGACTTTCGGCCCAGGCGTTCGACCTCAGTCTGCTTGTTGCGTATCGCTCCCCGGTGGTTATCCACCTCGGCGTGTCTCGCCGGTTCGCCAGTCGCGACCCGCCGACCCTAACACCGTCACTCGAGGACGGCCGGTCGGCCCGCGTCGACCCACTCGGCGTATCGGGCGCCGATGACCGTCGACAGCGCCTCTTGAGTGGACGATCCGTCGGGTACTCGGTAGAAGCTGTCGGGCGCGGTCGTGACGTCGAGGGTGGCGAGGTAGTCGGCGATGTAGGGGCTTCCGCCTCCGTGTCCCTCGTAGTACGCCAGGGCGAACGCGTTGCCCTCGTCGTCGAAGTCCTCGTCGATGAGTTTGCCGTCGAGTTCGGACATGAGGAAGCGGGCGCCGGTCATCGTGCCGGAGCGGACGGCGGCGATCGCGTCGACGGAGTCCTCGCGCAGTTCGTCGCCGATTCTGTCGTTGATGATCAGCCAGTGCAGGAACGCACCGATGTGGGTGGCCCCGGCTTCGGGCGGGACGTCGGCGGGGAAGTCACCGCCGTGGTGCCATGCGACGTCGTCGTACTTCACGGCGATGATTGTCTCAGCGTCGCGCCATCAGCCGATGCGGACGTGCCGACCTTCGACGCGCCAACCGTCGCGGGCCATGCGTCCGACGCATTCGACGAGTTGGGCCCGCTCGGCGACCTTGATCCGTTCGGTGAGTGTGTCCAGGGTGTCGTCGTCGGCCACGGGGACGGCGACCTGCGCGATGATCTGACCGGTGTCGACGCCCTTGTCGCAGAGGAACAGGGTCGCCCCGGTGATCTTCACACCGTATTCGAGGGCGGCGGCGGGGCCGCGCATGCCGGGGAACGACGGCAGGAGCGAGTTGTGGGTGTTGATGTAGGCGGCGTCGAAGCGGTCGAGGAACGCGTCGCCGAGGATCTTGAGGAAACCGGCCGACACGACCAGGTCGGGTTCGAAGGCGGCGGCGGAGTCTCGGACGGCTCTGTCGAACGCATCGCGGGTCTCGAAGTCGGAGACTCTGTGCACGAAGGTCGGGATGTCGGCTCGGCGCGCGCGTTCCAGCCCTTCGATGCCGTCCCGATCGGCGCCGACCGCGACGACGGTCGCGCCGTACGCGGGGTCGGCGCACGCGTCGATGAGGGCTTGGAGGTTCGATCCCGATCCCGAGATCAGGACGACGAGCCTGGCGGTCATGCCCGGCACCGCCCGTCACATCGCGTAATCCACCCGTGAATGATCACGCGCTACCTTAACGCCCCGCCTCATCCAGGACGTCGCGACGTCCGCCTCCGAACAGTCGCACGCTGAAACAGCCGATCAGTCCGAACACGAACGTCACGGCCGCGACGATCGCGGCCGTCAGGAGCGGATCGGGGCCGACTTCCGCCATCCGCACGTTGCCCAGTGGGCCGCTGGCGAGCGCGGTGACGGCGGCGATGAGGACCGTGCTCGTGACGGTCGTGACGAGGACCGCGAAGAACGCGGCTCCGGCGCGCAGGTCGTGGCCGCGCAGGCCGAGTCGGACGCCGTAGACGCTCGCGATGAGGATGGGTAGTCCATACAGGAGAGTTCCAGCGTCACCGAGGGGGCCGTCGGGGATCGCCGCGAACAGCGGGAACACGGGCATCGGCCCGAGTTCGACGCCGATGATCCGCACGCTCGTGTCGACGCCTATCGCGAATCCGGGGCCGAGCAGATACGACGTTCCCCACACGGCGGCGGTCGGTAGGTAGACGAGGGTGAGCAGTCCGACGGCGAGCACGCCTTCGGGATAGGCGGCGAGGGTCGCCGTGACGGCGGTGGACCGGGAGGCGAGCGCGATGCCGGAGAGCAGCGCTCCGGCGGACAGCAGCATGAGCGTGACGAGAAGGCCGGTGTGCATGCCTCGACTCAGCCACGGGGGCATGCTGTTCCACAGGGCGGTTCCGCCGCCGGACGCGCCGAGCGCGCCGAGGCTTCCGGCGACGATGGACATGAGCGCGGCGTTCACCGCGACCCTCCATACCGGAACGTCGAACGGGGTGTGGGCGACGGCGAGGGCCGCGATCGTCGTGATCGCGGTGTAGTTGACGGCCACGGAGATCGTCGCCGCGCGCACGGCGGGGAAGCTGCGACCGGCGATGGCCCGCACGGTGTTGGCTCCGGCCTTCGTGAGCCGCCAGAACACCACGGCGACGAGCAGCAGCGGCGCCAAACCGACGGGTAGGCCCGCGACGGTCACGGGGACGCCGTGCCCGACGATCCACACCGCCCCGGCCGCGCGGACGACGTCGCCCACGCCTCCCGGTCGCCCGGCGATCCACCAGGCCGTGATGACGGCGACCAAGATGGGCAGGAAGACGACCAGACCGTTCCAGCAGCACGTGACGAAGCCGGCTTGGAACACTCCCCGGAGCCGGGGCGGGCGACGGGTCGTGACGGCGACGGTGTCCCGTTGGACGCCGCGGGCTCTCGGCGGCGGCGCCTCCGGGGCGCGACGGCGCGACACGACGACGGTGTCGCGCTGAGTGCCGCGTCCGCCGCCGCTGTGTCGGTCTGTCATCGGGATTCCTCCGTGGATGCCCCGCCCTCAGGCGGGGAGGAACGGACTCCTGCCACCTCGGATGGTCACAGCTGCACGATAGTTGGCGTAGCCGAAGCCACTGTCGTGAAGCGAGTGTTTCGTACGGTTTCCATCCGATCGGGGCATGAACCGTGCGTCGCTCGGTCGTGTGCGGCGAAGGTTCAAGGTCGCCCTGTCACCCAGCGGATGACGGGACAAGCCTTACCCTATGGCGCCTCCGGTTCGTTCGAGTGCGTGGCCGTCACCACCCGATGGGGTGAACTCGTGGACAGCGCGTCGCCGAGGGGGCTCGACGACGACTCCGAAGTGTCCGGACCTGGACGACGGCCGGACGGGCGCGTGCGTGACGACCGGAGCGGTGCTCGGATGTCCTGCGGGTGAGGCTCGGTGCGATGGCCGTCGCCGTCACCACGGGGAGGGTGGGTCGTCAGGCACCGGGTTACTCGCATGCTTCACGGTGGTGACCAGCATGGGCGCATGCCCCGGAAGTACCGGGAATGGGACGCAATGGCCGTATCCGGCGTCCTCTGCCAGATTCGACCGCTTCGCCGCCTCCCGCGACATTCCACATGAGACATAGGCGGGCCGATCAGCCGCAGGATCGACACGCGGCCTCGGTCACCTCGGCCAGTTTGCGGATCACCTTGGCGATCAGTGGGCCCGCCGCACGCTAGCCGTTTGACGTACTCGGACTGGTCCGGAAGGGGAACGGGTGACGCAGGTTCGTGCGGGCGAATCGGATCCAGCATCACCCACCGAAGAATCCTAGAAGGACTTCCATGGTGGTCGGACACAGTGGTTCAACGTCGGCGAGCAGTGGTTGCCGCCCGATCCTGCGGCGTCCGATGATGTGATCGGCGCGGAACACTCAGAGCCGCAGCTGTCACACGTGGACAACGACGCCCTTCGCGACCTCGTCACGTGGTGGTGTGGTCATACCAGGTTCAAGAAGATGTGGGCGTTACCGGCGAGTTCCTTCGTGGCGATCTCGTCGGGGGTGAGGAACAGCATCGCCAGACCCTCGCCTAGGACGACATCGTCCTGGCAGGCGTCAGTGCTGCCGGTGAACACGTGGAATCGGACCCCGACCCCATCGGGACCGGCCCGTTCCACCACCCGGTCGGGCACAAGGACGGCGGTCAACCCGGTCTCCTCGAGCAGTTCGCGGTGGGCGGCGGTCACCGCGTCTTCTCCAGGTTCCAGCTGTCCACCCGGAGGTGTCCACTTACCCGGTTCCACGTGGGCGTCGTGACCGCGATGCTGCATCAACACCCGCCCGCCCCGGTCAGTGAGCACAACGATCGCGACCTCGTGAACGATCTCCATACGACCGATCCTCGACGACGCTTACGACACAAACGCCTTCGAACACGGTCACCACCGACGCGCCCGGACTTCGGACTCATTCATCCGGGCCGCCCCGAGTCGGGGATTGGGCGATGAGCCGACAGATCGGGCGTCTCCCCCTCGCGGCACGGACCGACAAGCCCGAGGGCAGAGCGGTGAGCCGACCGGTTGCGCGAACCGGGAGCCGCGCGCTTCCTCCCACCTGACGGGGCCGGGCGTCGGGTCGCGATCCGGCGGGGATCGGGGATCGAGCCGACCTGGGGTCGAATGCGACGGGGAGTCGCGGTGGCGTCGAACGCCACCCACAACAGACTGTCTACAGTGACTTGACGACGTCGCGCATGAGACGCGCGGTCTCCGACGGCGTCTTGCCGACCCGCACACCGGCCGCTTCGAGCGCGGCAGCCTTGGCGTCGGCGGTACCGGCCGAGCCGGAGATGATGGCGCCCGCGTGGCCCATCGTCTTGCCCGGAGGCGCGGTGAAGCCCGCGATGTAACCGACGACCGGCTTGGTGACGTTGGCCTTGATGAAGTCCGCGGCGCGTTCCTCGGCGTCGCCGCCGATCTCGCCGATCATGACGATCGCCTCGGTCTCGTCGTCGGCCTCGAAGGCCTCCAGGCAGTCGATGTGGGTCGTGCCGATGACGGGGTCGCCACCGATGCCGACGCACGTCGAGAAGCCGATGTCACGCAGCTCGTACATGAGCTGGTACGTCAGGGTTCCCGACTTCGACACGAGACCGATCTTGCCCGGCCCCGTGATGTCGGCCGGGATGATGCCCGCGTTGGACTTGCCGGGGCTGGCGACGCCCGGGCAGTTCGGCCCGACGATGCGGGTCTTGTTGCCCTTGGCGACCGCGTGCGACCACGCCACGACCGAGTCGTGCACCGGCACGCCCTCGGTGATGACGACGGCCAGCCCGATCTCGGCCTCGACGGCCTCGATGACGGCGTCCTTGGTGAACTTCGGCGGAACGAAGACGACGGTCGTGTCCGCGCCGGTCTCGGCCATCGCCTCGGCGACGGTCGCGAACACGGGGAGGGCGTTTCCGTCGAAGTCGGCCTTCGTGCCGGCCTTGCGCGGGTTGACGCCACCGACCACGTTGGAGCCGGCCGCGAGCATGCGTCGGGTGTGCTTGGTGCCTTCGGCGCCGGTCATCCCCTGAACGATGATCTTGCTGTTCTCATTGAGGAAGATAGCCATCTTTATGCCCCCTGCGCGGCGAGTTCGGCAGCCTTGTCGGCCGCGCCGTCCATGGTGTCGACGCGGGTCACCAGCGGGTGGTTCGCGTCGTCGAGAATCGAACGCCCGAGCTCGGCGTTGTTGCCGTCGAGGCGGACCACGAGTGGCTTGGTGACGTCCTCGCCGCGCTGCTTCATCAGGTCGAGCGCGCCGACGATGCCCTTGGCGACCTCGTCGCACGCGGTGATTCCACCGAAGACGTTGACGAAGACACTGCGGACGGACGGGTCGCTCAGAACGACCTCGAGCCCCGACGCCATGACGGCGGCGGAAGCGCCACCACCGATGTCGAGGAAGTTCGCGGGCTTCACGTTGCCGTGCTTCTCACCCGCGTACGCGACGACGTCGAGCGTCGACATGACGAGGCCGGCGCCGTTGCCGATGATTCCGACCTCACCGTCGAGCTTGACGTAGTTGAGGTCCGCCTCCTTCGCGCGCTGCTCGAGCGGGTCGATCGTGGAGGCGTCCTCCAGTTCGGCGTGGTCGGGGTGCCGGAACCCGGCGTTGTCATCGAGAGTGACCTTCGCGTCGAGCGCGAGCGCCTTGCCCTCGGGAGTGCGAACGAGGGGGTTGACCTCGACCAGGGTCGCGTCCTCGGAGACGAAGGTCTCCCACAGCTTGACGATCATGTCGGTCAGCTGGTCGGCGAGGTCGGCCGGGAAGCCCGCCTTCTCGACGATCTCGGCGGCGACGGACGCGTCGACACCGGTCAGCGCGTTGATCGGGAGTTTGAGGACCTTCTCCGGGTTCTCCTCGGCGACCTGCTCGATCTCGACGCCGCCCTCGGTGGACGCGATGCACAGGAACGTGCGGTTGGCGCGGTCCAGCAGGAAGGAGAAGTAGTACTCGGTATCGATGTCGGCGGTGACCGTCAGCATGATCTTGCCGACGGTGTGGCCCTTGATGTCCATGCCGAGGATGTTGGAGGCGTGTTCGCGTGCCTCTGCGACGTTGTCGGCGAGCTTTACGCCACCGGCCTTGCCTCGACCACCGACTTTCACCTGTGCCTTGACGACCACGCGCCCGGCGAGCTTCTCGGCGAGGTCTACCGCCTCGTCGACGGTGGTGGCCACACCGCCGTCCAGCACCGGCACGCCGTGCCGGGCGAACAAGGCGCGCCCCTGGTATTCATACAGGTCCACTGTTAGTAGTCCACTCTTCGAAATGTCAACGTTGACGGGGTCCACGAGGCCGCGGATACACGGCCCTTGACGCGCGGACAACCCATCATCGCAGCGTATAGAGGCCGAACAGCGACGTGTCGGCCTGGGTGCGTTGGGTGGCCTTTTTCACTGCCGTCGATGTGTTCCCTCCCTTCGGCTTCGCTCGGCAGGGCGTGCCGACCACCACGTTCACCATGCGCGGGACCGTCCGGCACGGCGTGACCGTCCCGTCGGGCGGTTCGGGGAAGCGGGCCGTGAGCGGTGTCGTCGACGCGCGAGCGGTGAACCCGCGACGGCGCGGACGCCCTCGAAGCCGAACGATCAGCCGACGTGGTTTCGCGTCGACGTCGTCTCCGGGCGGCGTCGAACACTCCACAGTGCAGGTGTCACCCCTGTGACCCGTGGTGCTGGTGTGCGGCCCGTATCGTGGGGCCGTGTCGAACCAGGCGAACGCGAAGACGCCCCACCCGCGCGGCCACGTTCGCGCGATCCTTGCCCGGAAGGATTTTCGCGCGCTCCTCGGCACCAGGGCCGCCAGCCAGATCGCGGACGGGTTCTTCCAGGGCGGGCTCGCGGTCAGCGTGTTCTTCAACCCGACGTCGAAGATCGAGCCGTTCGCGTACGCCATCGCCTTCGCGATGCTGATCGCCCCGTACTCGGTCCTGGGACCGTACGTCGGTGTCTTCCTCGACCGCTGGAGCCGCCGCAACATCCTGGCCGTGTCGAACCTGTTGCGAGCCCTGCTGGTGGTCCCGACGGCGCTCGTCATCTTCTGGGGCGGACCGGAGATCGTCTTCGGCTCCTTCGCGCTCCTCGTCATCACGATCAACCGTTTCGTCCTCGCGGGTCTGTCCGCGTCACAGCCGCACGTGGTCGAACGCGAGCATCTCGTCACCGCCAACGCCTTCGCCACGACGCTCGGCACGATCTGTTTCGGAGCGGGGCTCGGGGGCTCCTACGTGGTGACCCGGCTCGCCGAGGGCGAGTACGCCTACGCGCTCGCGTCCGGTCTCGCGGCGCCGTTGTACGCGCTGTCGGCGCTGATCGCATGGCGGGCGTTCCGTCCGATGTATCTGGGGCCGGACGAGTTCGAGCGGCACACCGGCCGTGTCGTCGAGGCGATCGTCGAGACGACGAAGGGCATGGTCGCGGGTTTCGCGCACCTGTGGCAACGCCGGGGCGCGGCGTACTCGATGACCGTCCAAGCGGCGCACCGCGCCCTGTACGGGGTGCTCACGGTCGTCACCCTCGCGGTCCTGCGCGGCCACTTCCACGATCCATCCATTGAGGATTTCGCGGACACCCTCGGATGGCTGGCCGGGATCGCCGCGGCGGGCCAGGTCGGTTCGTTCCTGTCCGCGCTCATCACGCCGCGGATCACGCGCTGGTGGGGGCCGGGTCGGTGGGTGACGGCGCTGATGCTGCTCGTCGGCGTCACGATCGCCGGGGTCGCGTTCGCGATGTGGGAACCGGCCTTCGTCGCGGCGACACTGCTGATCAACATCGCGTCCCAGGGCACGAAGATCGTCGTCGACACCTCGCTGCAGACCACTGTGGCCGACGAGTACCGGGGCCGCCTGTTCAGCCTCAACGACACGGTCTTCAACCTGAGCTTCGTCATCGGCATGTTCGCGGGAGCGTCACTTCTGCCGTCCGACGGTTACGCGCCCGACATCCTGTTCGGCGTCGTCGTCGGCTACATGATCGTCACCGTCTGGTATGGATTGATCTCGACGCGCCACCGGCCGTACTGACGACGGGGCGTCGCTCTGCGCTTCCGACCCGGTTCACCGGGTAATGTTCCGGCGCACGCGATTCGGGCCACCGCCCAAGCACCGACTCTCAGCGTTCGACCAGCGCGCACCGAATACCATCGACCGTCATGGACGGCAAGGACAGCACGCCCCCCACCACCGAGCCGGTTCCCGACACCGGGGCGGACGACACCGCCGCCCGGACGGACCCGACCCCGGCCGCCCCCACCGACACGACCGACCCGGACGTCACCGCCACGGCGACGGACGCCCCGGGCGATGACGCGGCCGTCGAAACGCCGACGGACGAAACCACCGACGCCTCGGACACGACCGAGGAGGCCGAGGCGACCGACACGACGAAGGCCGCCGAGGACAAGATGGACGCGTCCGCCGCGTCTCGGGCCTCGACCGAGCCGGGCGACCCGTTCGGCGACTCCACCCCACCCTGGCTGCGTCAGGGTTCGGCGCGCCGCAGCGCGATCGGCCTCGGCTTGACCATCGCGCTGGTCGCGGTCGTCGCCGTCGTCGGTTGGGCCCTGTTCCGGAGCCCCGAATCGACCGCGGACCCGGACTCGACGCAGGACGGCGGCGGCTGCGACGTCGTCGAATCGGCCGACAGCGGGCTGCTCATCGCCCCGCCGACGCTCGGCGACGCCCCGCCTCGGCAGACGGCGACGATCACCACGAACTACGGAGAGATCACCGTCCTCCTGTTCGGCGACGTCGTCCCCTGTGGTGTTTCGGGATTCAATTACCTGGCGCAGCAAGGCTTCTACGCGAACTCGCCGTGCTATCGGCTCACCACGCAGCAGCAGGCGCCGACCGTGACCCTGCGCTGCGGCGATCCGACCGGGACCGGCAGCGGCGGCCCCGGCTACCGCTTCCGCGCGGAGCAGAAGTTCTCCGGCGAACCGACCTTCGACGCCTTGGCGCTGATCAACGACGGAAGCGGGCGCGCGGGAAGCACCTTCGCGTTCCTGCGAGGACAGTCCGTCCCGACGGCCTCTGTATCGGTGATCGGCCAGGTCATCGACGGTTTCGAGGTGCTGGACCAGATCGGCGGCAGCGCGGGGCTCGACCCGTACGACGGTTCGCCGCCGCAGCAGGTCGTGATCACCTCGGTGACCATCACCGACGGCACCGTGACCCTCCCCCCGACGAGTCTCCCGAGCGGTACGCCCACCGGCACCCCGTCACAGACTCCTTCGGGCGAGGCTCCGACGACGCCGACCATCCCCGGTCTGCCGACGACGAAGAGCCCGGACCCCGGAACCACGGAGGGCGGCCCGGGCCGGGAACTGCCGGGGCTTCCCGGCAGCGCCAGCTGACCCGAGCACGACCCGAGACCGGCGCGCGAATGTGCGCCGGTCTCTTCGTGTTTGTACTCGCATTCGTTGCGCAGTCGTTACGCCGACGTCGCCGCGAGACCACCGAGTAGTGGCGGGCCGGGCGTATGCTCGCCAGCGGTTGGCATCCCCTGGCTTGTTCGCCCCCGTTTGCCAAGGTCATCGGCGTCTCAACGCGCCCGCTCGAAGAAAGAAATATCCATGTTGGACGAAAGTACTTTCAATCTCATCCTCGCCTACTACGGCGGAAGCGGGATCCTGACGGTGATCCTGGCGTTCATCGGCGGCCGCGCCGGCCTCGGAATGCGGATCGCGATGGGCGTCCTCGGCGGGCTCCTGGCCGGGTACGCCGCCTACGTCTACTTCGAAGGGGTCACGACCGTCTTCTTCGGCGGCAAGCTCATGTTCCTGCCCATCATCCTCGTGATCGCCATGGTCGCCGGAATGATCAAGGGCCCCGGCAAGGGCTCCGACACGCCGACTCCTCCTCCGGGCGCCCCGGCCGGGCCGAGCGGCTTCCCGCAGATGGGCCAGCCCCAGCAGCCCGGTGGATACGCGCCTCAGCAGGGCGGTTACCCGCCGGCTCACCAGCAGCCCGGAGGATTCCCCCAGGCCGGCCAGCAGGGTCACCCGCAGCAGCCGGGCGGGTACCAGCCCCCTCAGCAGGGCGGCTACCCCCAGCAGCCGCAGGGACGCTAGGGCCCCGGTCGCGGTCGAGGGTCTCGAACCGGGCTTACGGTTCGGCGGCCCACGCGGCGCCTCCCGGGCGGGCCGCAAGACGCGACCAGCGACGAACGCGGCCTCCGCCGTGCCGAACGAACGAAACAGAACGGGCGACCGAGTGATACTCGGTCGCCCGTTCTCGTCACTGCCCGAACGGCGGGTACTGCTGGCGCTGGTCGCGGGGCGGTTCGTGCTGTGCCGGGGGAATCCAGTCCCGGTCGTAGCCGCCCAGAGGCTGCACGTCGGGGCCGGTCGGGGCGAACGGCGTCGCCTGCTGTTGCTGCGGCGGCGCGAAGTACTCGTCGACGGACCGTCCGAAAAGGCATAGCAGGGCGACGACACCGGCGACGGCGATCACGAACGCCACCACCGCGTAGAACCAGGTGAACCCGGCCGAGGCCGTGCCCGACGGCGGCATCGCCGACAGGCCGAAGAAACCGCAGGACACCGCGTACACGCCTCCGGCGACGCGGCCGCCCAGTGGAGCCCACCGCCGTCCACGGAGCAGGCCGACGACGATGGTCGCCGTCGCGGATCCCACCAGCACGCTGACGACCACCATGACCCAGGTCGCGATCTGTTCGGACAGCACGACCGCGTCCGGGCTCTTGATGACGGCGGTGCCGTACAACGCCGCCGCGAGCAGGTGGAAAGCCGCGGCGGCCCCCAGCGCGACGGCGGCTGCCAGCACGCGTTGTGGGCGTTTACGCTCGGCGATGAAGACGGATATGGGGGCCGTGTCCGGCCATGCGTTGTCGTCGTACATTCAGATATTTTCCTATTTCCCTCGACCGCTGTCACGGGCGGAGTGCGGCCCGTCCCCACTCGACGTTACGGCCGACTCGTCACGGGGTTGCCGCGACGTCGATACCGATTCCGCAACCGTTCCGTTATTCTCGCGGCGCACAGTAGAGGAGGTCCCGTCATCCGAAGATCGCGTGAGGCGCGGGTCAGGACGTCACTCGGCAGGCGAGAAGTCCGGCGTATCGGTGTCGTACGCAGGTGTTTCGCCGACGCGAACGATGGCGTTCCGGCGCCGCCGCAGGCGACCCGCCATGACGGGACGGCCCCTCACAGGGGCGACGGCGGCCCGCCACGCGGACGACACACTTCCGGTCCGGCATCGACGAGCCCATCGTCTGGCAATGTTGATCCATTCGCGGCACAGGCAGGAGCGATGTGATGGCACAGCGATTCAACGGTTTCGCCGCCCTCGGCGACAGCTTCACCGAAGGCATGAACGATCACTACGTCGACGGGAGCCTGCGGGGCTGGGCCGATCTCGTCGCCGCGCAGCTCGCGAAGTCCTATTCGGGCCTGACATACGCGAACCTCGCCGTCCGGGGACGCCTCTTCGACCAGGTCGTCGACGAACAGGTGCCCGCCGCCCTTCGGTTGCGGCCCGACCTGGTCAGCTTCGTCGCCGGCGGGAACGACGCACTGCGCTCCGGCTTCAACCCCGCGAAACTCGGGACACGGCTCCACGAGGTCGTCCGGGTCCTGACCGCGTCCGACGCAAAGGTGATTCTCTTCACATTCTCGGCCGGCGCGCGGGTCCCCGGTCAACGCATGCTGCAATCGCGACTCGCGGGCGTCAACGAGGCCGTGCGCCGGGTCGCCAAGCGGCACCGGGCCTCCCTCGTCGACCTGTGGTCGGACGAGGCCTTCGCCGACGAACGCCTGTGGAGCGTCGACCGCCTGCACATGTCGGAGCTGGGACACAAGCGCGTCGCCGGCAAGGTGTGCGCCGCCCTCGACATCGACCCCGACCCGGACTGGAAGGTCGATCTCGCGCCGGTCACCCGCAAGAGTTGGGTGCGTCGACGCGGGGACGACCTCACTTGGACGCGGCATCACCTCGCGCCGTGGGTGAAGCGCAGGATCAAGGGAACCTCGAGCGGCGACACGATCACCGCGAAACGTCCATTGTTGACCCCCGTCGACCTGAAGGAGGATTGATGGTCTTCAAAGTAATGATCTTCATGGTGCTGCTCCTGGTAGCGGCCTGGATGTTCGGGCTGATGGTCCAGAAGAAGCGGCGCCGATGACGAACGGCGCGGACGCGGCGAGACGGTTTCCCGGCATCCGTCCCGCGCCGCGAAAGCCGAAAAGGACAGACCGTTTCCCGTGCCGCCTTGCTTTCGCCGCCCCGGAAGCGGCATTATCTACTGTCGTGGGACTGCTTCAGAAACTTCTGGGACGCCGCCTCGACGACGACGGGGACACCGGCTCGACCCGTTCTGGCCCGGCCTCACCCGACACCGAGCCCGAATCATCCACACAGGATGAGACCCCGGTGGACGAGGCCGAACCGACTCCGGCCGCGCCGTCGTCCCCGGTGCTCGGTGACGCCGCGCCCCTGCCAGACGAACCCCTTCCTCGCCCCGCCGTCCGAGTCAGCGCCCCGCTGCACGAATGGCCGGGCTACCCGAAGGACGACGAACCGGCGACCGCGACCGACCCACCCGAGCTCGTCGATCCACCCGCCGCCGAGGAAGCGGTGTCCACCCCCGTGGACGCCCCGTCCGAGCCGACGGCACCCGCTCCACCCGCCGCCGAACCGGCGGCCCACGTCACCGACCACCCGTCGCCCAAGGAATCCGCCGCCATCGAGCGCCCCACCGAGGCCGACGCCGCCGCGCTCCGGCGTCCCGCCCTCGACGACTACTTCGTGCCCGAGCGACCGCGACGTCAGCTCCTCGACCTCGATCCGCCGACGCCGCCCCCCGACGAGAAGAAGCCGTCCTCGACAGCGCTCCCGATGGACGTGTCCGGGTCGCCCCGCGCCGCGCTCCGCGCCGCCGGGGTCGCCGTCCCACCGATGCAACAAATCGTGCGGCGCGGCGACGTTCGGCTGTGGGCGTTCGGCGTCCGCGCGAGCGAGGCGCTCGGCTGGTGGCTACAGATCCGACAGGTCCACGACAAGACCGGTTGGCTCCCCGTACTGCTCGGTTCGCCGGACGACTGGCTCGACAACGGCGAAGGCGTCCTCCACGAGGGTGAGGACGAGCTCAGCCGCCTCTCCGAAGTCAGTGTGTCGCAACTGTTCGAGGACAAGGCCGCCGAAGCGGGCGAACCGCCGCGCGGGGTGCCGATCCTCCAACGACGCGGTGACTCCGATTTCGCCGTCCCCAAGACGGACGGCCTGCTGGGCCTGATCGAGGCGGACTACGGCTGGCAGATCCCGGCGCTCCTGCCGTGGAAGGGTTCGACGAACTGGGAACTGTACGGCGCCGAGCACGCGAGCGTCCTGCGGCACTGGCACGAACTGCACGAGGTCGAACTCGTGTCGATGACGTGGGACATTCTGGAGCTATACGTGCCGAGCCCGCCGACCGAGGACGAGGACGTCCTCCAAGTGGCGCAGGAGGTCTACGCGTACTGCCCCGATCTCATGGCCGCCGGAGTACCCACATTGGACGATCTCGCGTTGCACATGGTCCGCTCCCGTGCCTGGTACTTCCGCTGGGCCTGACGAACCGGAACGCGAACACCCGTTCCGGTCGGACCGGCGTCGGGCGTCGGCGCGGATCACGTTCGGCCGTCGGTTCACGGTGGCGGTGGCGCTCCTCGCCTCCGCGGCGGCCGTCGCCTGGACACTGTGGAGGCCGCTCGACGCGGCGGTGACCCGGCTCGACACGCTGTGGCTCGCCCTCACCGTCCTCACCGGGACCGGAGCCCTCGTCGCGCTGCTCGTGGCCCGGCACGCGGGCCGCGACGATCCCCTCGACCGTTTCGAGAGGGCCGCCGCCCAGATCGCGTCGACCGCGCCCATGGAGCGCCTCGCCGGAGTGTGCGCGATGGCGGCGCTCGCCGACGAGTGGCACGCGGGCCGGCAGCTCTGCGTCGACGTCCTATGCGGCCACCTGCGAATGCCGTACGAGCCCGGCGACGAGGACGGCCCTCGGACCACCCGGACGGGTTCCGAGAAAGAAGTTCGTCGCACCGTCCTCGACATCATCGGGCGACGGTTGCGCGTCGATCCCGTTCCCGGCAGGACCTGGCACGAGCATCGCTTCGACTTCAGCGGCGCGGTCCTCGACGCCGGTGACCTCTCGGGGGCGCGCTTCGTGTCCGGGACCTTCGACTTCGCCCGCGTGACGTTCACCGGCTTCGTCCGCTTCGACCGCTCCGAGTTCCTCGGTGGAGCGGTGTCGTTCGCGGACACGACGTTCAGGGACGGCGTCGTCACCTTCAACCAGGCTCGGTTCCACATCCCGGTGCCGTTCACCTGGGCCGACTTCATCGGGTCGACCGTCTACTTCGATGACACCGAGTTCGTCGACGGGACGATGACGTTCCTCGGCACCGAGTTCTCGGGCGGGTCGATCTCGTTCACGCGGGCGAGGTTCCCCGCCGGGTCCGTCGCGTTCCCGTCGACGGAGTTCACCGGGGCAGCGGTCTCGTTCGACGAGGCTCGCGTCGACGGCGGGTCCATCTCGTTCGAGCACTCGCGGTTCGCCGGTGGCGTGGTGTCGTTCGAACGGTCGGCGTTCGCCGGCGGCCCCGTCTCCTTTCGTGGCACGACCTTCGAGGACGGCACCGTCTCGTTTCGCGGGGCGACCTTCACCGACGCGTGGATCGCTCTCGACATGGTCGAGTTCACGGGCGGGACGGTGGACGCGCGAACCGCGGGGGCCGGTGGGGACGGCGACGTGGTTCGGCTCGCACTCGCCTATCCGGAGGACGACGGCGGCCTGACGAGACTGCACCTGCCGGGAACGCCCGACGACCGACGCGACGATTGACGGCGCCGGGCTCGCCGTGGGGAGGCCACGACGAACCCGGCGGGGGCAGGATCAAACGGATCGGCGTCGAGACGGGACGGACCTCCGTCTCGGCGTCGAGTCAGTCGAAGGCGATCCAGGTGCCCTCGGGGTCGCCTTCGAGCGATCCGGCCATCAGCCCCTCGGCGCTCATCGTCCACAGTGTGTCTCCGATGACGAGCGCGCGCTGTACTCCGGCCCACTCGTCGCCGGGGTGGCGGATCGGTTCGAGCTCGGTCAGGTCGTCACCGTCGACCCGAATCCGCAGCGCGTACGGGCTGCCCGCGTAGTCGCTCACCGGGATGACGAGCATGCCCTCCCAGTACAGGAACGCGTGCGGGTTCCACTCGACGTCGGCCCAGGTGCCGGGCTCGGTGTGGGTGGCGTCCCGGGACGGTTTGGCGGGGTTGGAGACGTCGAACAGCGACACCTGGGTGCCGGACGTCTCGCCGCGTTCGTTCGCCTCCTGGCCGACGCCGACGAGTCGTCCGTCGTCGATGGGGTGCAGGTAGGCGGAGTAACCGGGGATCTTCAGTTCACCGAGCATCGTCGGGGAGGTCGGGTCGGACAGGTCGAGCACGTAGAGCGGGTCCGTCTCGCGGAAGGTCACGACGTAGGCGGTCTCGGCGACGTATCGAACGGCGTAGATCCGTTCGGTCAGGCCCAGCCCTTCGATCCGGCCGGTCTCCGTCATCGCGTCGTCGTCGATCCGCAGCACGTACAGCGAACTCGACGACGGTGCGGCCTCCTCGGTCTCGCCCTCGAACTGACCGTTCGGGTCGTCGACGGTCGTCGCGACCCGCAGGTGTCCATCCCATTCGGACAGTGAGTACCGGTTGAGCAGGTAGCCGGGCACGGTCGTGTCGGAGTGGTAGGTCATCGTCATCCCGGCGACCGCGAAACGGTAGATCTCCGTCTCTGGTTCGGACGGTCGTTCGTAGCCGCGCAGCAGCGGGACCATCATCGATCGGTCGTTGGCGACGTACAGGGCGTCGGCGGTGCCGTAGACGGTGTCGCCGTCCGCCGCCAGCGTCAGCGGCCCCCCGTCGTCGAGGCCCTCCTCCAGGTCGAAGGACAGGATCGTCAGCATGGACGATCCACTGTAATCAGTCGGGCGGGCGAGCGAGCGGCAGCCGACCTCGTGCTCTTCGCCGTTGAGTCGGTACGACGGGAGCCACGCCGAGACGTCCGATTCGGCGATGACCTTCTGGTTGGCCTCGATCGCGGCGGCCTCGCCCTTGTCGGTGTGGTCCTCGAGAGGGGCGAACTCGATGTCGGGAATGGACTTCAGGACGAGCCGGACGACACCGCCGTCCGCCCGCGAGTCGAGGTGGTAACCCTCCATCGCGTACTCGTCCACGACTTCGGGCTCACCCGAGATGTCGACGAGGGTCAGCACCGTCTCCCCCTTCGGAGCGACATCCCAGTCGATCGTGGCGACGGCCTCGTGGCGGATGACGAGGACCCGGTCCCCGTGCCACAGCATCGACGCCTCCGAGTCCCACGTGTCGGCGTCCCCGAGGGTCAGACTCCCGGTGACGGTCTCGTCGTCGGCGTCGACGACGTGCAACTTGCCGCCCGCCAGCGCGACGATCCGTTCGCCGTCGGTCTTCACGATGTCCGGCTCGTCGATACCGCGTTCCTGGACGTTCGTCCCGGAGTACTCCCCTTCCTTCGTCACCGCCGGTGCACTCTGCCGCCCCGGCGCGGACTCGGCCATCGCCGTGTCCTCCATGACGGACAGCTCGACACCGAGACCGTACGGCCCGACGTGCGCCGCGGCTTTCGCCCGCAACTCGTCGGCGGCCTGTTCACACGAGTCGAACGACACGAGCGCCGCGTTGAGACGCGGCGTGCGTCCGCTGACATCCTCGTCAGGGGCCGACTGGCAGGCGGTCATGCCGGTGATCATCATGGCGGCCGCACCGAGGGCGGCGCCGGTTCGCCACGGGCGGCGAACGGGGGTGTTGAGGCGTGTCATGCCCGTCAGACGCCGGTGGGGCCGATCTGGTTCCCGTCTCGCCCACGAACGTCTCAGTTCCGATTGGCGCGACGGCGCAACTCCTTGGCGAAGATGGTCGCGGTGGTCGTGAGGACGACGATGTTGAACACCATCTGCAGGATGAGCACGCCCCGGGCGATCTGGCCATGGGCGTAGATGTCACCGAAACCGACGGTGAGCAGCGTCGAGACGACGTAGTACAGCCCGTCGACCCGCGTGTCCAGCCCGGAGAACTCGCCTGGCAGGTGGTAGGCGATCGCGTAGTCGATGAGCGCCGACAACAGCACTCCTCCGACGACGGCGACGGCGAGCCCGCCGATCGGCGCGTCCGGTTCGTCGTGCTGACGGCGCAGCAGTCGGCGAATCGCCACGAGCAGAATCCCGAGGGCGACGACCGTCACGGCGGCGCCGATCACGACGGCCACGGCTCCGTCCCGGTCGTGCACGGGAAACGCGAAGTAGGCCACGACGAGCGCCGCGATCGCGATGAGTGTGCGACGAACGGTCTGCCACAGCGTTCTCGCGTGGGCCATCGTGTCACTCCCCTCCCTCGCTTCCCCGCTGTCATGATCGCGGATCGACCGACCGCGCGCGGCGGATCGGCCGATCTCGCTGGGGCACTTCGGATCGGATGAGGAAGATCCTCCGTCCGGCTGATCTCATGATGTGGGCACCTTGATCTAGCATTCCATCGTGACTGCCAAATCCGCGCGCGTGCGCCAGTACCTGATGTGCCGTCCGGCGTATTTCACCGTCGAATACGCCATCAATCCGTGGATGGACACGACCACCCCGGTGGACACCGAACGGGCCGTTGACCAGTGGGAGAACCTGGTCTCGGTGCTGCGTGGCCACGGGCACACCGTCCATGAGTTGCGCCCGGAGGCGGGCCTGCCGGACATGGTGTTCGCCGCGAACGGCGGCTTCGTCGTCGACGACGCCGTGTACGGCGCGAAGTTCCGTTTCCCGCAGCGTCAGGCGGAGGCCGCCGCGCACGAGAAGTGGTACCGGGACGCCGAGTGGACCTTCACGACCCCGACGGAGACGAACGAGGGCGAGGGTGATTTCGCGTACGTGCCGGGGCCGGGTCTGATTCTCGCCGGGTACGGCTTCCGCACCGACCCGCGCGGGCACGCGGAGGCGGGTGAGTCGCTCAAGCGCCCCGTCATCTCGCTGAAGCTCACCGACCCCCGGTTCTACCACCTGGACACGGCGCTGACGGTCCTCGACGACGACACGATCGCGTACTACCCGCACGCGTTCTCGCTGTCGTCGCAGGCGGTCCTGCGGCAGTTGTTCCCGGACGCGGTGGTCGCCGACGAGGCCGACGCGATGGCCTTCGGCCTGAACACGGTGTCCGACGACCGGCACGTGTACATCAACACCGAGGCCACCGGTATGGCCGACAAGCTCGCCGCCCGTGGTTACGAGCCGATCGCCGTCGACCTGTCCGAACTCAAGAAGGGCGGCGGCAGCGTCAAGTGCTGCATCGCCGAGCTCCGCGGCTGACGGTCGCGTTACCGCCGGCCCGCCTTCGACTCTAACGGCGGCGCACCATCGACTGTGGTCGGTGGCGCGCCGCCGTTCGCTTCGGAAGTGCCCTTCGGGCGCTACCGTCCTCACCCCGACCGGATGGCCACAGACCTTCGGCTTGGTGGGGCGATGGACGCGTCCAAACCTCTCTGCGGCAGCTGAAACGAAGACCCACCAAGCCGCAGAAAACGACCACCACGCGGCCGTAGGAAATCCCTCCCGACCCACCATGGTGGAGTCTCTCGGCTTGGTGGGTCTCCCCTCCTGCCAGCGAATCAAGGTGCAGCCCCGTACGCCGCCCCACCAAACCGAAAGGATCCAGCGTCTCGTGTGGATGCACGTGCCCTTCGGGCGCTGTCGTCCTCACCCCGACCGGGTGGCCACGGACTTCGGCTTGGTGGGGCGATGGACGCGTCCAAACCTCTCTGCGGCAGCGGAAACGAAGACCCACCAAGCCGCAGAAAACGACCACCGCACAGCCGTAGGGAATCCCTCCCGACCCACCATGGTGGAGTCTCCCGGCTTGGTGGGTCTCCCCTCCTGCCAGCGAATCAAGGTGCAGCCCCGTACACCGCCCCACCAAGCCGAAAGTCTGGGGCCATCCGGCCTGGGGCGCGGGAGTCACGCGGAGCACACGCACGCGAAGGACACGGCGCCCGCAGGGCACCGCGTTCTAGGACGACGCACCCATGGACGAGACGAGGCGTCCGGAAGGCGCCGAAGGAATCCGGCGGCCGGTCCGGGACTACCCCTACGTTTGCCGGGCGTGGACCCTGACGAAGGTCAGCCCGAGAGTCGGCCTGCGGGACGACGCGCGACTTGAATCGCGACCGTAACGTCCTGAGAGTGACAACGATATCCATACAGGGCCTCACCAAGCGCTACCCGCGCGTGGTGGCGCTCGACCAGCTCACGGTCGACATCTCGCCCGGTGTCACCGGCCTGGTCGGCGCCAACGGCGCGGGCAAGTCCACATTGATCAAGATGCTGCTCGGCCTGATTCGGCCGACCGACGGCACGGCGAGCGTGCTCGGGCACGACATCCGCCGCGACGGACCGGCGATTCGCACCCTCGTCGGTTACATGCCCGAACACGACTGTCTCCCACCCGACGCGTCCGCGGCCGAGTTCGTGATGCACATGGCGCGCATGTCGGGTCTGCCGACGGGCGCCGCGCGCGAACGGACCGCCGACACGCTGCGGCACGTCGGACTCGGTGAAGAGCGATACCGCCCGATCGGCGGCTACTCCACGGGCATGCGCCAGCGAGTCAAACTGGCTCAGGCGCTCGTGCACGACCCGGAGCTCGTGTTCCTCGACGAGCCGACCAACGGGCTCGACCCGGTCGGCCGCGACGACATGCTCGACCTGATTCGCAAGGTGCACACCAAGTTCGGGATCTCCGTGGTCGTCACCTCGCACATGCTCGGCGAATTGGAACGCACCAGCGACCACGTCGTCGTCCTCGACGGCGGACGCCTCGCCAAGTCCGAGACGGTCACGGCGTTGACGGCGACGACGCACACGCTCGCCGTCGAGGTGCTCGATCCGTCCGGCGGAACCGACGCGACGGAGACGGCGCGCGCGGCGTTCGCGAGCGCCGACTTGAACGTCCGGGTCGACGGCCGTCTGTTGTACGTCGCGGCGACCGATGACTCGACCGTCGACGTCATCCGGGACGCGATCGCGGGTCACGACCTCGGTCTGGTTCGGCTGCAACGCGAACGCCACACGATCGCCGAGTTGTTCACCTCTCGCGATGGACAGACACAAGGGAGCGTCAACGATGTCCATGCCTAGCCACAGCGCGCACGGCGCGGGCGTCATCCACAACATCGGCTACCGCCGTTACACCGGGCCGCGTCTCGGACGTCGGCACATCGCGGGGGCGTTGTACTCGCAGACGCTCCAGGGCTCCTTCGGGATCGGTCGTGGCATGGGCGCGAAGCTCTTCCCGTGGTTCCTCATCGGCTGCATGATGCTGCCCGCGTTCATCCTCGTCGCGGTCACCTCCCAGACGAAGGCGACCGCGGTCGAGCTCAACGCGTACACGATGATGCTGTCCGCGATTCCGATCCTGTTCATCGCGGTGCAGGCGCCGCAGGCGGTGTCGCGGGATCTGCGGTTCGGGACACTGTCGCTGTACTTCTCCCGCCCGCTGGCGCACGGTGACTACGTCGGGGCCAAGATCGCCGGGAGCTTCACGGCGCTGTTCGCCGTGATGGCCGCGCCGCTCGTGCTGCTGTACGTCGGCGAACTCCTCATCAGCGCGCCCTTCTTCTCGACCACACTGGACCTTCTGAAGTCGATGGTGGCCGTCGCGATCCTGGCGCTCATGTTCGTCGTCATCGGGTTGCTCATCGCCTCGGTGACGCCTCGGCGCGGGCTCGGCGTCGCCGCGATCATCGCCGTGTTGTCGGGGAGTTTCGGTGTCGCGAACGTCCTGCAGAGCATGGCCGAGGTGTTCGACGCGGACCCGCACCTGCTCAGCATCGTCTCGCCCGTTTCGATGTACGACACGATCCAGTCGTTCCTCTTCGGATACCCGCCGTCGATCGGCGTCGAGGAACCGTCCTTCGGTGCCGGGATCACCGTCACCCTCACCGCCGTCGCGATCATCGCGCTGTGCGGCTGGCTGTTGAACCTGCGTTACCGGAAGGTCGCCTCGGCATGAGCACAATCCAGATCGACCACGTCTCGAAGTGGTTCGGGCATGTCGTCGCCGTCAACGACGTCACCATGACGATCGGGCCCGGCATCACGGGTCTCCTCGGGCCGAACGGGGCGGGCAAGACCACCCTGCTGTCCATGATGGCCGGATTCTCCAGCCCCGCCGCGGGCACGGTCACGCTCGACGGCGCGCCCACGTGGCGCAATGAGGGCATCTACGGCAAGATCGGGATGGTCCCGGAATCCGAGGCCATGTACGACTTCCTCACCGGGCGGCGCTTCGTCCTCGCCAACGCGAAGTTGCACGGTCTCCCCGACGCGAGAGCGGCCGCCGAGCGCGCGATCGCGACCGTCGAGATGGCCGACGCCGCGGACCGCCCCATCCAGACGTACTCCAAGGGCATGCGTCAGCGGATGAAGATGGCGGCGGCGCTCGTGCACGACCCCGCCGTCCTGCTGCTGGACGAGCCGTTCAACGGGATGGATCCCCGGCAGCGTTTTCACCTGATGGATCTGTTGCGGCGCATGGCCGACGACGGTCGCACGGTGCTGTTCAGCTCGCACATCCTGGAGGAGGTCGAGCAGCTCGCCACCCACATCGAGGTGATGGTCTCGGGGCGGCACGCCGCGTCGGGTGACTATCGGGCGATCCGTCGGCTCATGACGGACCGTCCGCACCGGTACCGGGTCCGCAGCGACGACGATCGTCGGCTCGCCGCCGCCTTGGTCGCCGACGGCGGAGCCGACTCGGTGACGATCGACGACGAGGATTCCGCCCTGCACATCCAAACGCCGGATTTCGGCCGGTTCACCGTGGCGCTGGCTCGGCTCGCGGCCGACCACAAGATTCGGCTCCACGACGTCACGCCCGCCGACGAGTCGCTGGAAAGCGTCTTCGGGTACCTCGTGCAGTCATAGGGATATTGAGGACTAACAATGAATGGCACTATCGCCCAGTTGACTCTGAGCACGCTCCTGCGCAAGTGGCGCGGGATCCTGCTGGCGCTGCTCCCGTTGACGATGCTCGGCCTGTCGGCGTTCCTCGCCGCCGTCGTCGGTGAGGCCGACGTCGCGGAGGGGCTGCTCGGCGGGCTCAACCTGACAACGGTCGTCCCCCTGGTGGCCCTGATCATCGGCACGGGCGCCATCAGTACCGAAGTGGACGACGGATCCATCGGTTACCTGTTGACCAAGCCCGTCAAGCGCGGGTTGATCATCTCCACCAAGTACATCGTCGCGATCTGCGCCGCGCTGGTGTTCGCGGCCGTCCCGACCGCGATCGCGGCGATCATCCTCACCGGCGAGTTCGGGGCCGTGGCGACGAGCTACCCGATCGCGGCCGCGATCGCCTGCGCCGTCTACTGCGCCCTGTTCCTCATGGTCGGGGTGGTCTCGAAGCAGGCCGTCATGATCGGGCTGTTGTACATCCTGCTGTGGGAAGGCCTGATCTGCGGCATCGTCGAGGGCGCCCGAGTCCTCAGCGTCAAGTACTGGGCGACGTCGATCGCGTCGACGACGGCGGACACGACGCTCGTGGCCTCCATCGGCGTCACGACCGCCGCGATCCTCGCGGTGGTCACGACGCTCGGAGCCATCTGGTACGCGGGGCATCGACTCCGCAGCCTGACCATCGCCTGACCGATCGAAGGACGTCCACACGGCCGCGCCGGGTACTCCCCGGCGCGGCCGTGTCGGTGTCTGGACGACCGATTCGGCGTGCTGCCCTCTTTCGAAGGCCGATGGTCGCACGGCCCACCGAGGTTCACCGAGTCGTCGACTCCGGAACGTGCCCACTTCGCCCGTCGCGCCCTACGAGACCCGTTCGACGGCGAGAGATCAATGGTCGACGAAATGCGGGCCACGATTCGTCACGACAATCCTTTCACCAATGTGGATGGATAATAGATCCACTTTCGACATCATGAGAGTCCGAGTCGGCCGAAGTGAATTCCGGGTATGCCACGACGGATCACCCGCACGCGCGACCCGCCGCGCGTCGCGATCGCCTTCGTGCCATCGGTAGCGCCCCTCAGATCGCCGTACGGGCGCTCACACGGCGCCGGAAGATCCCTGGACGGGACGGCGTGGCGCGGAAGGCTTGGCCGGCGATGTCCCACATTGGTCGTACACTGACGCACCCAACGACGAGAGGGGAGACCATGGGTTCGTTGATATACGGAACGATCGCGTCGCTCGACGGGTACATCGCCGACGAGAACGGGGATTTCGGCTGGGCCGAGCCGGACGCGGAGGTCCACTCGTTCATCAACGACGAGGAACTCGAGATCGGTACTTACCTGTATGGACGGCGCACGTACGAGACCATGGCCGTTTGGGAGGACCTGGAGGACGACTCCCCCCAGATGCGGGACTACGCCCAGCTGTGGCGGGCAGCCGAGAAGATCGTGTACTCCACGACGCTGCCCGAGGTGACGACCTCGAAAACCCGGCTCGAACGATCCTTCGACGTCGAAGCGGTGCGCCGCCTCGTATCGAAGCTTCCGCATCCGGCGTCGATCTCGGGCCCGGGTTTGGCCCGCCACGCCCTGCTCGCCGGCCTGGTGGACGAGCTGCGCGTCTACGTCGTCCCCATGATCATCGGCGGCGGCACCAAGGCCCTCCCGGACGGCCTCCGCCTGAAACTGCGACTGGACATCGAACGTCACTTCGACAATGGCACCGTCTACATGCGATACAAGGTGGAGTGACCCCCCGAAAACGGCGATCCCCCGCCCGNCCTCACGGTCGGGCGGGGGTATGCCGGTGCCGGGTCTCAGTTAGACCATGAACATCTTCGCGTTGGTACCTTCGGTCCCGCCGTAGTTGGTCTTGGCGAGGTGGACCGTGTTACCGATGCGGTCGAGCAGAGCGAACAGGTCGCGCGAGGCGATCGTCCACTGCTGGCGCTGGATCTCGTAGGACTCCTTGTCCTGACCGGTCCAGACAATCGCGTCGAGCTTGGTGCGGAGCTCGTCCAGCTGCGTGTCGAGCTGGCCGGCCGAGTTACGGATGCGAGCGGCGAAGCCTTCGAGCTCGACCCCGTTCACCTTGATGACATTGGGATCCATTGTCATTTTTTCACCTTCTTGGGCTATGGGAATGAGGAGATTGGGGGGGCGTTTAGCCCATGAGCGCGCTCATGAGGCTGTTCATGTTGCGCTGCTGCTCTTCCTCGTTGACCTGGTGGTTCGTGTTGGTCTTCTGCACGAGGTCCGAGATGGTGTTGAGCACCTCTTGGAGCTTCTGGGCCTTGCGGTCGTACTCCTGCATCACGCCACCGAACGAACCGGCGGCCGAGCCAGCCCAGAACGCGGTGGAGGCAGCAACCTCGCTGCGGACGTTGGCCAACTTGGCGCGGGTCGCCTCGATGGCCTCGCGCATGTCGGACGAGCCCTTGGCAAGGGATGCGTGATCGACATGAAGCGGCATGTTGGACATGTGTCAACCTTCCTTCACGAATCGCGTCGCACCCTGACGCTCTTCGTTGAGTGACAACCGTCGCGATCGGGGTGCTACTGGTTGGTTCAACAGAACATAGCGAATTTTTACAGGTTTCGATACCCCGAATAGCGGTTAAGTTTTGGTCACTATTTGGCCGCTAAAGGGGGATCAAACCGTTGCGCACCAAGAATTTGACCAGCGAAAACCGTTAACCGGGTGTACTGTCCCCCGTGGCCGGTCACCTCTCGGTGAACCGGCCACGGTTGAGAATTTCAGCGTTCTTAAGCAACCGTCAACCCAAGTCGCGCGTGTGGCAACGGTTTGCCGTCTCACATCAGTCCAAATGGGTCAGTGGCTTCCACGCCGTCTGGATGAGCTCATTACCGCTGCGGCGCACCAACATTCCTCGACCAGGCGGGCGCGGGGCGGGACGTGCGTCGCCCAGCAAGATGCCCTCCTCTTTGGAACCGGACATCAACAGACCCGGAGACTGGATCTCGCGGAGCCGCTGAATGACGGGCTCGTACATCGCTCGGGCCGCGCCACCCATACGACGCGCCAGGATGACGTGGAAACCGATGTCGCGGGCCTGGGCGAGAAGGTCCAGGACGTTGGCGATCGGGTTCGACTGCCCACCGGCGACGATGTCGTAGTCGTCGATGACGACGTACAGATCCGGGCCCTTCCACCAGTTCCGCGCGCGCAACTGCTCCGGCGTGACGTCAGGACCGGGCAACCGCATCCGCAGCGCCTCGTTGGCGTCCCTCATGAGCTTCGCGGCCTCGTCGGCGCTCGCCGCGTACCCGAGGAGGTGCTCCTTCGAGATCTCCCCGAGGAGCGTCCGCCGGTAGTCGATGACGACGAACCGCGCCTGTTCCGGGGTGAACCGCAAAGCCAACTGCGACACCATCATCCGGAGCAGGTTCGTCTTGCCGGACTCGACGTCGCCGAGCGCGACGAAGTGCGGCTCGGTCGAGAAGTCGAGGCTGACCGGGGCGAGGTGGCTCTCGTTGATCCCGATCGGGACGCCGGGGTTGTCCGGCGTCGGCGGGAACTCCGAGACGTAGATCTGGCTGGGAAGCAGGCGGACCGACGGCGCGCCCTTCCCGTGCCAGGCCGAGGAGACCTGCTTGACCATATCGGACACTCCATCGGGGAGGTCCTCCACGCTGCTCGACCCGTCGAGTCGCGGCAACGCCATGAGCATCTGCATTCCGTCGGGCGACAGGCCTCGACCGGGGGTCCGTTCGGGGACGTTCTTGGCGGCGCGCCGGTTGACCTCGGACTCCGTCGGGTCGCCCAGTCGCAGCTCCAGTCGGGTCCCGAGCAGGTCGCGCATCGCCGCGCGCATGTCCGTCCACCGGTTCGTGCTGACCATCAAGTGGATACCGAAGGCGAGACCGCGCTGAGCGATCGCGAGGACCTCGTCCTCGAGGTCCTCGAAGTCGGTGCGGATCGTCGGCCAGCCGTCGATGACGAGGAACGCGTCACCGAAGGCGTCCTGGCTGAACTCGCCCGCGGCCTTGCGGCGGCGGTACGTCGCCATCGAGTCGATTCCGGCGTCCGCAAAGGTCATCTCGCGTTCGTCCAGGAGGGCCGACAGTTCGGCGATGGTGCGCCGCACCTCGTCGACCTGACGACGACCGGCGACCGAGCCGACGTGCGGCAACCCCGTGATCGTCCGCAATGTGCCTCCACCGAAGTCGAGGCAGTAGAACTGGACCTCGGTCGGGGTGTGCGTCAACGAGAGCGACGAGATGAGCGACGCGAGCGCGGTGCTCTTGCCGGACTGGGTGCCGCCGATGACGAGGACGTTGCCGCCCGCGCCGGACAGGTCGACGACGAGCGGGTCGCGTCGCTGCTCGAACGGCCGGTCGACGATGCCGACGGGAACCTTGAGTTTCGGCCTGTCCCAGCCGAGCGGGCGCAGGCCGAGATCCTGGATCGGCAGGAGCTGGTCGTAGAGCGACGACAGCGCCGGCGCCTCACCGAGGGGTTCGAGCCACACCTTGTGCGCGGGCGGGCCCTGGCCGGCGAGCCGACGGGTGATGACTGCCATCAACGAGTTCTGGATGTCGTCAAGGGACTCGGTGTCGGCGAGTTTGACCTCCGCCACCTGTGGTTCCAGCGGCAGTGGTTGGTGGGTGGCGTTGAAGAAGACGAGCCGGTCGCGTCCGCGTGGGCCGTCCTCGGCCTTCGCGGCGCGGCCCCGGTAGGTGCCGGAGACGTAGGCGCTGCGGAACCGCAACATCGTCGACGTGTCGATCTTCAAGTAGGCGTGTCCGGGCGCGTTCGGAAGCTCGTAGGCGTCCGGTACACCGAGGACGATCCGGCTCTCCATCGCGGAGAAGGTTCGCAGACCGACGCGGTACGACAGGTGAGTGTCGAGGCCGCGCAGACGACCCTCCTCGAGACGCTGGGACGCCAGCAGCAGGTGCACACCGAGCGAACGGCCGAGTCGTCCGATCATGACGAACAGCTCGATAAACTCCGGTTGCGCGCTGAGCAGTTCGGAGAACTCGTCACAGATGACGAGCAGGCTCGGCAGCGGCGCCAACGGGGCGCCCGCGCGTCGGGCCTTCTCGTAGTCGCGTTGGGAGACGAAGTTTCCGGCGTCGCGCAGCAGTTCCTGGCGACGCGTCATCTCGCCGGAGATCGCGTCCGACATACGGTCGACGAGGTGGAGCTCGTCTTCCAGGTTCGTGATGACGGCCGAGGTGTGCGGGAGCTGGTCGAGCGTCGCGAAGGTCGCGCCACCCTTGAAGTCGACGAGGACGAAGTTGAGTTCCTCCGACGAGTGCGTGATCGCCAGACCCGTCACGAGCGTGCGCAGCAGTTCCGACTTACCGGAACCGGTGGCGCCGATGATGAGCCCGTGCGGGCCCATGCCGCCCTGCGCGGCCTCCTTGATGTCGAGGACGATCTTGTTGCCGTCGGGGTCGAGCCCCATCGGGATGGTCAACTTGTCGGCGGTCGGCCGGTTGGGCCGCCACGTCTTCTTCGGATCGAGCTGACCGACGTCGCCGATGCCGAGAAGGTCCGGCAGTTCCGCCGAGATCGCGAGCGGCTCACTGGCGCTCGTCGCCTCGGCAGGGCTGTACCGGGCCAGTTGGCGGCCGAGCGCGGCGATCTGTTCGATCGTCAGCATGTCCGGCTTTCCGAGCGGGGTGTCGCGGTTTCCGACGGTCATGCTCAACGTCGGGTCGCCCGTGTCGGCGTCTACATCGGATGACAGCCGCAGCAGCCAGTCCTTGGGGTAGCGGGGAACGGGGCCGTCGATTTCGGCGACCGTCACACCCGACAGCGCGGAACCGGACAGGTCGCAGTCGGTGTCGACCTCGACGCCGTCGACGATGACGAGAATGTGCGGGCGCTCGTGGTACATGCCCTGCTCGTCGATGTTGCGCGGCCGGTCGGAGATCTCCTCCGCCAGGAGCTCCTCCAGCTCGGGCATGGACGAGACGACGAGCCGACGTGGGCCGGCGGCGTCGAGCTCACGGTCGAGGCACGCGTGCGGCAGCCACTTGGCCCAGTCCCAGTGTTGGAGGGTGTCCACCCCGGCGACGACGGCGATGATCAGGTCGGAGGGCGAGTGGAACGTCGACGCCTGCGCCAACATCGCGCGGATGATGCCTCGGTTCAGGTCCCGGTCACCGGTGAAGACGATCCGACGGAACGACTGCAACCGCACCGCCATCGGCATGTTCGGCAGGTTCGAGTGCGCCCGCACGAATCGACGCAACGCCAAGGCGCTCATGGGTTCCAGGTCTTCGACCGGCTTCGTCTCCGGCGTCAGCATGTTGACGGCCATGCGCTGCTTGCCGATGCCGAGACGGACCTCGGCGAAGTCGGCGTCGTTGAAACGGCGCTCCCACAGACGTTCCGACGCCGCGATCGACCACAGCGCGGCCGGTGCCGGGTGCCGCCACGCCACCGCCTTCCGCTGCTGCTGCCCCGCACGACGCACCTGGCGTCGGATCTGCGCGAGGTATCGCATGTAGTCGCGGCGGGCGATCGTCTGCTCGGCCTTGGAATCGGAGCCGGAGGTCAGGAACGAACCAAGGAACATGCCCAGCATCGACACACCGAACAGACCACCGATGACCATCATCGCGACGCCGCCGCCGCGACCGGCGAACATCAGCGCCATGGCCCCGACCATCGCGAGCATCGGCAGCAACATGAGCAGCTGCGCCATGCTGCGTTGACCGGGGATCGGCAGATCCGGTGGGGGCTCGAGCATCAGGTCACCGCCGGGCATGGCGGGTGGTTTCCGGCGGGACGGACGATGAAAAACGATCTTGCTCATCAGCGAAGGGTCCTAACGGGGGGCGGATCGCTGCATCTTATGCCGCTGAGAGCACGAGCGGTACCGGGACGTTCGCGGCCGACGTCGACCTGTTACCTCGGGTCGAGCGGGGACGCCGGCCGGCGAGACGTGGAATCGCCTCCATACTGGTGTTTCGATGTCTCGAACACGTCGATGGTGCGGTCAGGCGTTCGACGACGCGACCGGGCGAGCGGCGAACGGGCACATGGACCGGACGTGAACACTGCGGCGCCACCACGGGCGAACCGACATCCGTCGACACCGTCGCGCGTGATCGCGGCCGAATCGAAAGCCACTGGGACTTTCGCGCGCACGACCGCAGTGGGTACTCTCAAGCCTCGCCCACCCCGGCAAGGAGGCTTTCCATTCATGGCCGTCACTGGAAATCTGTGCCGCGTCACCATCGTGGCACCAAACACCAGAATGGACGTCGCGCTGCCCGTGCACGTCCAGCTGTGTGAGCTGCAATCGGATCTGTTGCGGCACGCCGCTGACGGTCCCGGCGGCGCCGATCTCGTCGAAGAAGGCGCGGACGCGGGCGGCTGGGCACTCACGCGGCTCGGCGGCGCGCCCCTCGACTCCAACCTCACCCCGGCACAGTTGGAGATCGCCGACGGCGAAGAGCTGTACTTCCAGCCGTTCTCGCAGATCGGCCCCGAGGCCGTCTTCGACGACATCATCGACGCGATGGCCACGGCCAGCGCCGATCGCCCCGGAAGATGGACCACCGAGACCAGCATCCTCTTCGGAATGATCACGACGTCGGTGGCGCTGCTCGGCGGTGCCGCCGCCGCGCTGTTCTCCGGCGGATCCGCCGCGAGATGGCTCGCGTACGGCGTCGGCATCATCCTGCTCGCGGGCGGTGTGGTCGCCGCGCGAGCCCTCGGTCGGCAGACGGCCGCGACGGTGCTCGGACTGCTGAGCCTCCCGTACGCGTTCATCGCGGGCGTGCTCACCGTGACGCCCTTGACATCCATCACCGAGATCGGCGACGTCGAACTCATCGTCGCGGGAGCCGTCACGACCGTCTTCGCCGTACTGGCGGGAATCGGGATCCCGATCGCGGCACCCGTGTTCTCCGGCGTCGCGATCGGCTCCAGTGGACTGTTGCTCTCGGCGATGCTCTGCGCGTTCACGGGCGCGACCCCGGCCGAGTCCGGCGCGACGGTCGCGGTCGTCATGATGGCGTTCATCCCGGCGATGCCGATGGCCTCCTTCCGAGTGTCCCGGCTGCCGATGCCCACGGTTCCCCGCTCGCCGCAACAGTTGCGCGCCGACACCGAGACCGTCGACTCCGACATGGCGTTGCGCCGCAGCGAACGCGCCGACCAGCACCTGACCGGCATGCTCGCCGCCGTCGCCGCCGTCGCGGCCGGCGCGTGCCTCCCCCTGGCGCTCGCCGAAGGCTTCCCCGCCACGGCGCTGTGCATCCTCATCTCGCTGCTGATGTTCATGCGAGCGCGCATCTTCGTGACGATCCGGCAGCGGTTGCCCTTCCTGCTGGCGGCGCTCGCGGGCGGTGCGGCACTGGCGATCGCCGCGTGGACCGACTCGGCGAACCCCGCGACGTACTACACGCAGATCCTCACGGCGCTGGCGATCACGGGAGTCATCGCGATGGGCTACGTCCTCGGTATCGCGGGCAAGCGCATCTCCCCCGTGTGGGGACGCATCATCGACATCGTCGAGGTCATCCTGTTCATCGCGGCGATCCCGTTGACGCTGTGGGTGTGGGACGCGTACTGGTGGGTCCGCACCGTCAACGGCTGAGCCGTCGCGGTCGAACCGTGCAATTCGAGGGAGTGGAGACGGCGTCTCCACTCCCTCTCTCGTTGCCTCTTCTCAGGACGGTCACGGCCTCGGTTGAACGGATGCGTTCGGCCCCAGCACTTCGCAGTGTCGGTCTGGGACCGCCGCCGGGCGGGGCCGGGTCCTAATAGCAACCGATCACCCGGGAGCCCGCCTGTCGGTCGCGGGTCGTCCTCCACGGCTTGGTGGGTCTCCCCTCCTGCCCGTGGATCACGCTGCGGCCCCGCACGCCGCCCCACCAAGCCGAAGTCTGTGGCCACCCGGCAGGGGGGAGGAGTGGAATGTGGACTCTCTACAACCTGCCCGTGCGAGGCTACGAACATGTGGAGTGCCAAAACCTTCCGGCCACCCGGTTCACGGCGCGGGCGGTCGCTTGAGAAGCACGCGAACGCGAAGAGCACCACAGTCCTAAGGGGAACACGCCACCAAGGTGTCCGTCTGTCCGTCGCCGGTCTCCCTCCACGGCTTGGTGGGTCTCCCCTCCTGCCCGTGGATCACGCTGCGGCCCCGCACGCCGCCCCACCAAGCCGAAGTCCGTGGTCATACAACAGGGGCGGGCATGAAGGGGCGGTCCGAGTCGTCAACAGACGACTCGGACCGCGTTGGACCGTCGGTCCGGTGCCACGCCGGGAAGCGCCGAACCGGACGGTCCTCACATACCGATGACGGGCGGCGGGGCCTCTTCGGCGGTGCCCCAAGGGTCCTCGTCGGTGTCCCGCCACGATTGACCGTGCTCCGCGTCCACTGTGGGAGGCTCGTCGCCTTCGCGATGGGTCGGATTGCTGGTCTCGTCGGTGACGGGTTCGACCGGGTCGAATTCGAATCGCATGAGAGTTCCTGTCGGAGAATGGAGGACGGCTACCAGGCACCACCGGTCGTGGCGGACGCGTACGTCGCCGGACCGTGCACGCCGTTGAGGCGACGGAGTCGGACCCGGTGCGATCGCGCGGTCTCCACGAGTTTGCGACTGGTGTCCTCGATGGATTCCTTGTCTGCCGACAACCTGATGATGCAGCGCATGTACAGGCGCTTCTCGGCGGGGTTCTTCGACGCCTTGCGCAGCGCGATCGAGATCGTCTGCGATTCGCAGGAGAGACTGCGCATCGCGGTCCAGAGCTTCTGAAGATCGTCGTCGCCGGGGACCTTACCGGTCAGGGCGAAGGTGACGTGGTGCTGTTCGCCCAACCCCCAGGACCGCCACTGTTCGGTGATGCTGCCGGGTTCGAGTCCGGAGTGGAGCGCGTCCGAGCCGAGCGACTGTCGAAGCGCGTCGTTGAGTTGCGCGGAGTTCATGGGCTGCATACGAATGCCCTGTCTGTTCGCACCCTTGGTCAGACGACCGACGACTCCGATGAAGGCGCGGAAGATGCCGGTGCTCCCGCCCCCACGGTCGACGGCGATGGGGTTCGCGCCGCGCACGTCGAGTCGCAGCAGCAGCCAGCTGTCGCGACGCATGACGTACGGGAGGCTGACATCCCCGACGGTGGTGTGGCGCATGGGCGTCGCCCGGGTCACCAGCTGCACCGAGGAGATCGGTACGCCGCTCTGGTTGAGCAGTTCGGTGAACGTCGAGAACGCCTCGTGGGGCGCGTCGTCGTTGTCCACGGCCAGACCGGTGAACCAACCGGTGCCGTCGAAGGCGATACCGAGGCTGATGTTGCGTTCAGTGACGTCGTTGAGCTGAAGCCGCGGACCGAGTTCGATGGTCGGGGTGTCGGCGTCACCGTTGTCGTTCCAGCGCCGATTGGACAGTCGCGTCCAGTTCCAGGCGTGCTTGTACCACCAGTTGTTGCGACTGAAACCGAAGGTGGCCAACAGGACCAGTACGGCGCCGCCGCCGATCCAGGTCCATGGCAGTGGGCTTTCGATGAACAGCAGCACCGCTATGACGAGCTCACAGAACAGCACTTGGGCCAGATGGAACGGTCCTAGCCGGGCGCGCGGATGAGTGGACTGAGGGGGTGACGTCGTGGTCATTCGGGCATCCTTGCGTAGGCATATGCCGATGGAAAGGTCCTGCCATGCTAGAGCTTGTCCCTGGTGTCGCGCCAGTCGGCGGCGGATCGCGACCGGCTGGCGACAGCGCGACGCGATCGCGGTGGGACAACGATTGATCCAGCGGCGAATATCGATACACTCGCTGCCACCCCTTGTGCCCGAACATCCCCTGGAGGCCATTCGTGCGTACGAAACGCGAGCAGGTACAGGCACACCGGTTCGTCATTCGCCGCATCGTCTCGGCGATGGTCGGCGGCGAGCCGGAAACCCTCGACCTGCCGATGCGTCGATTGTCGATCGCCGCCGCCGCCGGCACGGCCATCACCTTGCTCGTCTTCGCCGGATTCTGGGTCGTCGGTCTCATGTTCCCGGGCGGCGCGGATTCATGGAAGACCGACGGCGCGATCGTCATAGAGGAAGAGACCGGAGCCCGCTTCGTCTACTGGGACGGACAACTCCACCCGGTCCTCAACTACGCGTCGGCGCTGCTGATCGCCGCGGAAGGTGACGGCGACGTCCACCTGGTGCATCAGTCGTCGCTGGCCGACACACCGCGCGGTCGGATGCTGGGCATCCCCGATGCCCCGGACGCGCTGCCCGAATCGGACCGTTTCACGTCGACTCCGTGGCAGACCTGCTCGGCGCCCGACGCGTTCAACCCCACCGAACGGGACAGTCATGTCCTGATCGGATCCGAGATGGAACCCGGCACCAAGCTCGGATCGATGTCGCTGCTCCTCGAATCCGATGGGCGGCATTACCTCGCCATCGGTGACACGAAGTACCGCGTTCCCTCGGACAACTCCCTTCCGGCGCTCGGCACCAACGCCGAGCAGGCGGTCGATGTGGACAGTGTGCTGGTGAACTCGCTGCGGACCGGACCGGACCTCGTCGTCAAGATCCCCAAGAAGGGTGAACCCGGCCGCGAACTCGCGGGCGAGACGTACGAGATCGGCTCCGTGTTCAGCAACAACGGCAAGTTCTACGTCCTCGTCGACGACGGCCTCGCCCCGATCGGCGAACTCGCGGCCGAACTGATCGGTACGGCGCGCGTCGAACTGCCGACGGCCGTCGTCGGACAGAACCAGTCGAAGACGACCATCGAACCGGAGGACTTCCCGAAGAAGCGTCCGACGGTCGTCGAAGGCATCGACAGCCGTGACACCGCCATCTGCAGCGTCTTCGACGACGGCGTGCTGGAGCTGATGACGCACTCCCCGATCCCGAAGTCGTTGGCGCTCAACGCCCAACCGGCACCAGTCGGAGAGAAGGACGAGATCGCCACCGCCGACCACGTGTCGCTGCCGGGTGGATTCGCCGCGCTGATCCGGGCAGAGGTCTCGCCCGGTGCCGCCGGCGGCACGATCTACCTGATCACCGACCAGGGCTGGAAGTACGGCATGTCCACCGAAACAATAGAGGCATTTGGATACCAAAAGGTCAAACCGACCACGGTTCCGTCCTCAATGCTCGCACTACTCCCGACGGGACCCGTGCTGTCGCAGGGGAATGCCCTTCTCCCTTTGCAATGAGACCGAAACTTGACCCATAGCGTATCGATATGTATTAGTCTGACCTGGCCCGGTGCCTTAACGCACTATTAAGCACTCAGGAGGTAACCGATGCCGCCCCCCGCCGCATATACCGATGCCGCGTTCAGCGTTCACGTTGACGCCATCGAGGACTTCCAGCCGACCTTCAGCCGGTTGGATGCGCGCGCCACCACCGCTTCGGCGAAGATCGGCCCAGCCACCGCAAACGGCCTGGGCATCTTCAACGACGCCACGACCATCATCAGCGAACACACCCGGCTCCGTGCCGAGTACATGGCACGGCTCGCGCTGCTGCGCGTCGCCGTGGCGACCGTCAACGCGAAGACGACCCGCGTTATTGCCAACTACCGCCGTACCGAGACGGTGAACATCGAGAGCATGATGAAGCTCCTCGAGCCGCTCGCCACGGTGATCAACGCGTTGCGAAAGGACTGAAAATGCCTCAATTCTCCGGCTCGTTCCAGCAGTTGAGCGTGTGGTTCAACGCGATCAACGCCGGTCCCGCCGCCACCAGCGCCCAAGCGAACTGGGTCGCCGGTGCCAGCGAGGCACAGCAGCTCGCCGACGAACTCACCCGCAGCATGGGCCAGCTCCAGCAGTTCTGGACTGGACCGGCCGCGACCGAGTTCTACAACACGATGACCAAGATCATCGAGTACGCGCAGAAGCTCTCGATCGACATGACGAGCATGGGAACCGGCCTCGCGCAGATGGCCGCGACCGCTCAGGCGATCCAGCCCGGCGCTCTCGCCCTGATCGCGGCCGCGTCGAGCAACCCGTACTCCCGTGCCGCGGCGATCGCACCATTGAACGCCATGATCAACCAGCTCGGCGGTGCCTACCTGCAGGCGCGAAGCACGCACTGGAAAGAGCCCAGCTCCGACCCCCAGCGGTTGCCGAAGCCTGACAACGTCAGCGTCGACAATCCGCGGGTTCTCGACAACCCCGGCACTGTCGATGGCACGAGCCTTCTGGACCGTATCAACGAGGTGCTGAAGATCATCAAGGCCGCCGCGAACGTGTACCGCGCGTTCAAGGAGGCCGACTTCGTCTCGAACGATTCGGACTTCGACCTGCCTCCGATCGACGGAGCACTGCCTCCGCCGTCGATCTCGCCGCCGCCTGGTCTCGGTGGTCCCGGTGGAGGATTCCCCGGGAACAACCCCGACTACCAGCCGGTTCCGCTGCCTGACCCGTCCCTCATCACCCCCGGCGAGACCGGCCTGGCCGGTGCGCCCGCTGGCGCTCCGCCCGCGGTGTCGCTCGCCGCTGGTGGCCCGACGCCGCTGTCCGCCCCCGGTGGCGGTGGCGCGATGCCGATGGGCATGGGCGGCATGGGAATGGGCATGGCCGGCGGTGGCGGTGGATCCGGTCCGATGTCGTCCGCCAAGGGAAGCCCGCTCTCCGGTAACGGCATGTTCCCGGGAATGATGGGCGCGGGTTCCCGTGGCAACAAGGACGAAGAGGACTCGGGTACGCACACCTGGCTCACCGAAGACGACATGGTGTGGAACGGCGACGCCGCTCCCGGTGGAGTCGTAGGTAAGTAGGTCGCTGTCGTCGTCATCGACTCACGTCGGAGACGACGACGCCCCCAGAGAACCCAACGAATCCCATAGCTCTACCCCTCAAGAGGTTGTCCCGTTACCTCGGATCCGCGACTCAGCCGATCTGCCGGGTAGCGGGACGACCTCAAGGCTCTCTCCCGGCTTGCCCGCCCGGGAGAGGGCCTTTTTCGTGGCCGCGAATCAGCGACCCGACCGGCCGGGAGCGAAGTCATCGCTCGGACCGAGGCGTCACGACGAGGGCGGCCGCGGCGGTGTTCGCCCGACTGACGGCGCGGGCGAACGGCAGCCCTGAGGCGAGCGACGCGAGCAGCGTCCCCGCGAACTCGTCTCCGGCGCCCGTCGTGTCCACGGCTTCGAGCGGTGTCGTCGGCGAGTGCCCGGACTCGGTGTCGGTCCCGAACGTGGCCCCGCGTGACCCCGCCGTGATGACGACCGAGCGGGCCGTCCGGCGCAGCGCCGAGACCGCTGCGGCGTGGTCGGTGACGTCGACCCGTTCGGCGGGTGGCAGCTTCCCGATGAGCTCCTCGGCCTCCCATTCGTTGACGATGAGCGGGTCGGCCGGGCGAACGCTCTCGCTCGGCAGGACGGCCATGGGACTCGGGTTGAGCATGAACCGGGCGCCGTTCGCCTCGCACCAGGACGCCGCGGCCGCAACCGCGGCGAACGGGATCTCCAGCTGGGTGAGGACGGCGACCGGACGCACCCGGTTCAGCGCGGCGATCACCAGCTCCGGTGTCACCGCGTGGTTGGCGAGTGGAGCGACGACGATCCTGTTCTCGCCGCCGCGACTCACCTCGATGAGCGCGCGGCCGGTCGGGACGCCGGTTCGAGCGACCTCCTCGACGTCGACACCGCGCCGTTCGGCGTCCGCGATCGCCCGCGCGCCGAACGAGTCGTCGCCGACACGACCGACGAGATGGGTAGGGACGAGTTTGGCCGCGGCGACAGCCTGGTTGAAACCCTTGCCCCCAACGGCCTCCGCGTATTCGGAGGCGAGGATCGTCTCACCCGGCAGCGCGAGCCGGTCCACGGTGACGACCAGATCGATGTTCACCGAACCGACGACCGCGACCCGCGGTCGTTCCCGGGTGTGCCCGGCCATGGGGTCTCCTCACGTTCGCGTCATTGATTCGGGGCGAGCGCGCAGACCGCGCTCGCCCCTAGCGTCTCACCACTCGACCACCGGCGACCCAGGTCGACAGCGCACCACAGGGGTGTGTGACCCGGCCACCCCATGAAGGGCCGGGGAGCCCAGTGCGGCGACATGTCCGAAGTGAACACTCCGGTCCGTCCACGACCCGCCGAGGCCACGGCGACCAGGGGATGGCCGTTGACTTCGGCCGGTATCCCGGCCCCGTCCTTCGGCTTGGCGCGGTTGAACCCGAGCAGCGCCGGCCAACCGACCCGATCCGCCCGTGACAGCGGGAACGTGTCCCCACCGACATCGCCGATGCCGACGAGGCCGTAGCGTCTGAGCGCGTCCAACCGTGACTTTGAGCGCCGATCAAGGGGACCGTGTTGGGTCGTCGTTCCCTTGTCGGGCCGAGGAACCCGCCGTGCGGAGGCGTGGGGAGCGTCGAGGCGCCGATCGGTGAGGCGGCGAATCACCCCGTGGCGGAACGCCCGGCGGACACGGGCCCGGGGTCTCAACCGGACGGCCACGAGATTCCGCACGAGTCGATCGGCCCCGGTCTCACCGGGAACCGCCCGCCGCAACCGATCGCGTCGATGCTCGGACCGGCACGTTGTCGGGCGTCCGTCTCGACCCGGACACGGCTGGCCCTACTGGTCGGCCGGGGCGGTCGCCTTGGCCTTCTCCACGAAGGCGCGGATCAACGTCGGATCCTTGATCCCGCGACTGCTCTCGACGCCGCTCGACACGTCGACACCCCACGGCGACGCCTTCGCGATCGCGTCGGCCACGTTGTCCACCGTCAGTCCGCCCGCGAGCAGCCAGCGGCCGGACGGCGGGGTCGTCAGACCGGAGAAGTCCCACGTCCGACCGGCACCCGCCTCGGGTGCGTCGACGATCAGCAGGTCCTCGCCGAAGGCACCGGTCGTCAAGTCCGACGCGGTTTCCCCGGAGACCGCGCGAATCAGGTTGAAGCCGTGCCCGGAGAGGTACTCGAAATCGGCCAGGGCGTAGTCGCCGTGCAGCTGGATCGCGTCGACGCCGGTGCTCTGCGCCAGCGGCAGGATCGCGTGCGATGGCAGCCCCGCGAAGACGGCGACCGTCAGCAGCGATCGGGGCACCAGTTCGGCCAGTTCGTAGGCTCGCTCGGGTACGACTTTGCGAGGGCTGTCCGTGAGGACGAACCCGATCGCGTCGGCACCCGCGTCGACGGCGGTGTTCACATGGTCTTCTTCGGTCAACCCGCAGATCTTGACAAACACGGGACAAGCCTACGTCGGCCGACCTCCGCAAACCGCTCCTTCACCCCACGTGATGACACGAACCCCGGGTGAGACGGCGTCGGGGTGGCACCGCCGAGCGACAATGAATCGATGGATTTCACAACATACGGCGCCTGCCCGCGCCCGCAACGATGGGAATGTGACCGATGAGAACGTTCCAGGCAGTGGTCGCGGCATCAATACTGATGTTGGGGCTCAGCGCTTGTGGCTACTTCGGCGAAAGCCCGGCCTACCAGGTCGTCTCGGCCTGCGACGTCGTTGACGTCGCGCCGTATGCCCGCCTGTTGAACACGTCGGCTGACGTCGAACCGGAGGTGCGCGACGACAACGACGACGACCGCAGCGGGTGCTACTACTACATCGACGACGGCACGATGCTCATCGACATCTCCATCGACACGCCCACCGAGCCGGCGGCGGCGGAGATCTTCGAAGAACACCGAGACCAGATCAAAACCGAGTCGGGCTGGCGGTCCGCCGCACTCACCGGTGAACGGTCCTGGACGGACAGCCACGCCGTCACGACCATGACCTCGATCGTGACCACCGTGGACGTCGCGGCGCTCGACAGGAATCTCGCCGTCAACGTCCGCGTCCAGATCGCCTTTCAGGAGATTGAGGACGCCGCCCTGCTGCCGCTCGTGAACGAGACCGTCAACGCCATCGCCGAGGCCGCCGAGATCGTCGCGTAGCCGATCAGCGACCGAGCGCGGCCAACCGGTCAGTGCCCGAGAACGGCATCGGGGCTCAGACCCGCGAGCTTGTCGGGATTGACCTGGAATCGAAGATTCTGGATGCGGCCGTCGACCAGGTCCAGCGCGAGCGCCCCGATCGGTTGTCCGTCCAGCGTGCACAACACGCCCAGCTCGTTGTTGATGATCGCCGGTTCCAGAACGACGCCGGCGGACTGGGGGTTCGTGAGCACCCCGACGATCCAGCGGGACGCGTGGTCCACGCCGTACAGCGGACGACGAGCGGCCCTGACCTTGCCTCCGCCGTCGGACCAGACGGTGACGTCGGGAGCGAGCAGTTCCATCATCGCCACGAGGTCCCCACCGGCGCACGCCTCGATGAATCGCGAGGTCACCGACGCGCGCTGCTTCGGATCGGTGTCGAAACGGGGCCGCCTGGCGTGCACGTGCTCCCGCGCCCGGCGCGCGATCTGTCGAACGGTCGGCTCGGGGCGCTCCACCGCGTCGGCGATCTCGGCGTGGCTGTACCCGAAGACCTCGCGCAGCAGGAACACCGCACGTTCGACGGGGGTGAGGCTTTCCAGCACCACCAGCATCGCGGTGGAGATGGTGTCGGCGAGTTCGGCCTCCTCCGCGATGTCCGGTGAGGTGAGCAGCGGCTCGGGAAGCCACGGCCCCACATAGGATTCGCGCCGCACGCGCGCCGACGTCAGATGGCTCATCGACAGGTTCGTGACCATGCGAACGAGATACGCCTTCGGATACCGCACCGTCTCACGGTCGACCGCCTGCCATTTCAGCCAGGCGTCCTGGAGGATGTCCTCCGCGTCGGAAACGCTGCCCAGCATGCGATACGCGGTCGCGAACAGCAGCCGACGGTGCTCAAGAAACGGATCCGACTCCGATGCCTCACCCATGGGTTCATCCTTCCCGTTCTGCTCGTGGTTCGACGACGCCACCTCCGCGCGCATCGTCCGTCGGCGAATCCCCATCGGCCGGACGGACGCCCCCGGACGTCGGACGCGTTGGACGCCAGCGGGAGTGCCCCGTCGGCACCGGTCGGAGAGACCTCCACGGCGGCGTCGGTGACGTCCATGAGACGGCTCGCACTCCCGAAAAGTGACATCGGTGAGTGTGATGTGAAGCACTCTCACCGCCCTTTGGGGCACGTTGCGGTCCGGATTCACCGGAGGCCGGTGCGACGGCGGCGATCGGCGAGTCTCGCGATCGCGAAGGCCGCCGGTGAGCACGCCGACGGTCGGAAGGCTTGTCGCTCAAGCGAAGCGGCACCGCGGAACCGAACCGACCCCGGATCAGACGCACCGGAGCCCGACTTCGAACGCCACCGACCTCGCGTCCGGCAGCTCCCACGCGGCTCTCCCCGGTCGAGCTCCGATCGGCGACCGCGTGCCTCCCATATCGCAGCCGGGCTCTAACCTCGCCGGCATGACTCACGACGCGAATACCCCGGCCGTACGCCAACTGCGACTCATCGTCGAGACGGAGGACTTCGAGGCCGCCGTCGCGTTCTACCGGGACGCCCTCGGTCTCCCGCAGCAGGCGGCGTTCGAGGGCGAAGGCGACGCGAAGGTCGTCATCCTGAACGCGGGCGCGGCGACGCTCGAACTCGCCAACCCCGCCCAGGTCCGCATGATCGACGACGTCGAGGCCGACGGGCGACCCAGTGCGCGGCTGCGAATCGCGTTCGAGGTGGACGACGCGGAGCAAACCACGCGGACCCTCGTCGACGCGGGCGCCGAACTCATCGCGGAACCGCGCGAGACACCGTGGCGCTCGGTGAACTCCCGGCTGGCGGCCCCCTCCGACCTTCAGGTCACGGTGTTCCAGGAGCTCGAGTCGCCGGAGGAACGCGAGCGACGCCCGGGTTTCACCAGCTGAGGTGGTCCGTCACCGAAACGTTCGGATATCGAGACCGATCCGCCGCCGTTCGGTACCGTCACGGGCGACCCTCGGTGCGGTTCGACCTCCACCCGCCCGGCACCGCTCACGGCCGGGCGCGGACGGTCGGCGACATCATCGAGATATCGGGGGGACCTGTGAACAAGCGAGCGATCACCACGGTGGGAATCGCGATCGTCCTGGCGGCCGGAGCCACCTCATGTGGTGGCGGCGGAGGCTCGCCCTATGACGAGGATCCGGCGACGTCGGAGCCGATGACGGACGAGGAATCGGGGCCGGAGACCGGTTACAGCTCCCTGAGCGAGTCCCCCAGCAGCTCAGCCACAACATCGCCGAGCGGAACACCGAGCATCCCTGGCGGAGATGGAGACCCAGATCCGGACGAGCGACGCCCCCCAAACGAAGAGGAAGAACCAGATGAAGAGTCAACAGAGGGCGAAGACGACACCGCCTACTACCCGAACTGTGCTGCGGCACGTGCAGCTGGCGCCGCGCCGTTGTTCGCGGGAAGTCCGGGTTACCGCCTGGAGCTCGATCGGGACAAGGACGGCGTCGCCTGTGAGTGATCGGGGTAGGCCCCGGTGATTCGTTTCATACCCCCACGAATCGAAATGTGCGATAAGACCGAATTGCGCCGTGCCGCGATGAGTCCTTTCTAGACGATGAATGAGTCTTCAATGGATTGATCGGTAGTCGAGCCGACGACGACCCCGCCGACAATGCGACGAACAATCCCTCCGACGTCCACTGTGTTCGACATCGACTCGGCTAGCCCGCGCCATGACGGTGCATATCCATCGACCGCCGTTGACCCCGATACGAAACGACGCCTCCGCAGGTCATTCAGCGTCCACTGGCCGACGACGAACGCCACCGCGCTCGCGAATCCCGGAGCGAGCACCCCGTCGACCCACCGACGAACCACGTGCGAATGGAGATCCACAATGGGATTACCGACGGCCGCCCCATCGACGAGGCGATGGTTCGAACGCCTCGGCGAACCGAGTCGATTCATCGGTGAGTGTCAAAGTTCTGAAGTGAGGCATTTGCCGGTATCGCCAGCTTGTCGGCCGATACGGGCACTCCACGGGTGGCCCTCATCTGCTTCAATGAATCGGCGAGCCCGAGTCACTCGGCCCCCTATCGGTGACCACGGTCCTACGCGTTGTGGCGACTTGGTGGCGAACGGCGGGGTCCCCCTCGACCGGTTCATGGAACCGCTGACGTGGTCGGCCTCGCTGCACAACCCGTAGCCCCTGAGGAGAAGACCGTGCCACCCCAACTCGACTCGGCCGTCGCGGTCGCGGAGGATTCGGCGACGCCGAACCTCGCCGCGCGCTGGCGGCGGATCGTGGCGCCCGCACCCGCGGTGGCCGCTCCCGCCCCTCGGTGGGAGCCCTACAGTCGGGTGCCGGCGAGCTGGAAGCCGGACGTCCTGATGGCGTTGGGCATCGCGGTGATCACCATCAGCCTGCTATGGGACTCCCCCATCGTCTGGCTCGACGTCGCCGTCCGGGAGTTCTTCCTGGCGCGCCAGATTCCGTGGCTTCACGACATCGCGCTCGCGGTCACCTACCTGGGCTCGGGCCGCCTCATCGCCCCGATCGTCCTGCTCGCGGCACTGTGGTGTTCGTTCCGATACAAGAGCATCCGGCCATTGCTGATGTACATCGTCTGCTACCTGCCACTCGGTGTCATCCTCGGCCTGAAACACCTGTTCGGCCGGACGCTCTCGCACCTCCCGGACGTGCTCACGGTCGTCGCCCCGGAAGGGCCGATCCTGTTCGAGTACGTCGGTACGGCGACCGCCTATCCCTCGGGGCACGCCGCGAACACCATCGTCTGGTACTGCCTGGCGGTACTCCTGGTCGGCGGCATGATGGGCCCCCGGCTGCGCTGGGTCGTCCTGGTCGCTCCCGCCGTGCTCGTCCTCGCGGCGCAGAATTACGTCGGTCAGCACTGGCTGTCCGACGCGCCGACCGGTTTCATGATGGGCGCGCTCATCGTCCGCAGCATCAAGCGCGTGCCATGGGGCCGCATCCCGCTGGGACCGCTCCAGGTCTTCGAACCGGTGTCGACCGCGACCCTCGGCGGCGCGACGCTCATGATCACCGGCCTGCTGCTGGCGGCCGCCCTGCCGGGCTTCTACGGCTTCCTGATGGCCAGCGTCGTCGTCGTCCTCGGTTTGACCTGGCTCGTCGTGCGGCACCGGCGCGGTCAGTAGCGCACGCCGTCCCCGACGCCGCGAGACGGCGGTCGACCCCGCCGCGCCGTCGTGCGGGTCCGCCGTCGCCGCGAACGACGGGACCGGGTCGACTCACCGCACCAGCATCGCCATCCGCCGCGCGGTCGACGCCTCAGCGTCGACGTCCTCCGATTCGTCGAACCATTCGACGGTCCACAGTTCATCCTCGGGCATGCCGCTGACGTCGAAGGTCTCCAGGTCGCACACGACGACGGCCGTGCAACCGCTGGGGAACTCCGCGCGAATCCTCATCATGACTCACCAACGATTCGGCACCCGCGAAGTGACGATCAGTGAGTGGTCGACGCCGTCATGTCGTGTCGTATCGTCCGAGCATGATCGTCACCCGCTCCATCATCCTGTTCGCGATCGCCGCGCTCGCCGAGATCGGCGGGGCCTGGCTCATCTGGCAGGGCGTCCGCGAGCAACGAGGGATACTGTGGGTGATCGGTGGAGTGCTCGCCTTGGGCGCCTATGGCTTCGTCGCGACGTTCCAGTCGGACCCGAACTTCGGCCGCATCCTCGCCGCGTACGGCGGCGTCTTCGTCGCGGGTTCGCTCGCGTGGGGCGTCGCCGTCGACGGGTTCCGGCCCGACCGGTGGGACATCGTCGGCGCGGCGATCTGCCTACTCGGCGTCGCCGTCATCATGTACGCCCCACGCGGATAGGACGAGGCGGGAGGTCGCCTCGCCCTTGCGATCGAAGCGACCTCCCGCGGCGCGCGCTCAGGACTTGGCGGCGAGCAGCACCAGCAGCCGTTCGGGCAGTTCGGGCAGGGTGACGACCACGGTCTCCTTGGTGGCGCGGTCGGTGATCTCCGCCGTCCCGGCCTCGACGCCGCGCTTGCTGATGGTGACCCGCAGCGGGATACCGGTGAGCTCCGCGTCCTTGAACTTCACACCGGGGCGCTCGTTGCGGTCGTCGAGGATGACGTCGACGCCACGGTTGAGCAGGGTGTCGTAGAGGTCTTCCGCGACAGGCGTCGCGTCCGCCCCGATCGGCACGATGTCCACGGCGAACGGGGCGGTGCGCAGCGGCCAGACGATGCCCGAGTCGTCGTGGTGCGTCTCGACGATCGCGGCGATCGCGCGCTCCACACCGATCCCGTAGGAGCCCATGATGGGCGTGACGGTCTTACCATTGGAGTCGAGCACGCTCACCCCGAAGACCTCGGTGTACTTGCGCCCCAGCTTGAAGATGTGGCCGATCTCGATGCACTTGATGACCTCGAGGGAATGTCCACACTCGATGCAGTCTTCGCCGGCGACGACCTCCCGCAGGTCGACCCAACGGCCGACCTCGATGTCACGCTCGACATCCACGTGAAGCAGGTGGACTCCGTCGCGATTCGCGCCGGTGGTCATGCCCCGGCGACCGCGAAGGGCCACGTCGGCGAGGATCGGCAGGCTCGTCACTCCGACGGCGCCGAGGCTCCCGGGCTTGGCGCCGAGCGCGGCGACGATCTCCTCCTCGTGCGCCGGTCGGAGCTCGGTGGCACCCGTCGCGTCGATCAGCTTCTGGTCGACGAGGGAGTGATCGCCGCGTGTCAGGACCAGCGTGACCTCACCGTCGATGACGTACACGAGGGTCTTGACCTGCCGGTCGGCGGCGACGTCGAAACGCGTCGCCAGGTCGTCGATCGTGCGCACGCCCGGAGTGTCGAAGGGCTCGACGGGAAGCGCGTCCGGGTCCTCCACAGAGGCCAGACGGGACGTCGCCTTCTCGACGTTGGCGGCGTATCCGCACGACGGGCAACGGACGACGAAGTCCTCCCCCGCGCTCGACGGGCACATGAACTCGACCGAGGCCGATCCACCCATCGCGCCGCTGGAGGCGGTCACCGCGATCGCGGGAATGCCGAGACGGGCGAAGATCCGCTCGTAGGCGCCCTTCTGGGCGTCGAAGGACTGATCGAGGCCCGATTCGTCCACATCGAACGAGTAGGCGTCCTTCATCGTGAACTCGCGGACGCGCAGCAGCCCGGACTTCGGACGGGCCTCGTCGCGGAACTTCGTCTGGAACTGGTACCAGGTCTGTGGAAGCTGCTTGTAGCTGTGCAGCTCGGTCGCGATCGTCGCGAAGATCTCCTCGTGCGTGAGACCGAGAACGTTGTCGTTGCCCTTGCGGTCCGTCAGACGGAACATGACGTCGACGTCGTAACGTCCGCTGCGTTTCCAGATGTCCGCCGGGTGCATCGCGGGGAGCATGAACTCCTGGCCGCCGATCCGGTTCATCTCGTCGCGGATGACGTCGATGACCCGGGAGCGCACCCGCATCGCCAAGGGCAGCAACGAATAGTGCCCGGCTGAGAGTTGCCGGATGAAGCCCGCCCGGACGAGCAGGCGGTGGCTCACCGCCTCGGCTTCGGCGGGATCGTCACGCAGCGTGGGGACGTAGAGCGCGGACCAGCGCATACGAACAAGCCTCCTGGATACGGGATAGGGCCCACCGATTCTAGAGGCCGCCCCGTCACCGGGCCGATCGGCTGCGGCGGCGCCCGTTCCGAAGCGAGAGCGGGGACCACGGCGATCTCGGGCCTCGGGCACCCCCGCGCGACTGCATTGACGTTCACTGAAGGCCGGGTGCCCACAGACTTTCGGTTTGGTGGGGCGGGCGTACGAGACTGCAAGACGATGCACGGGCAGGTGGGGAGACCCACCAAGCCGGGAGACTCGACCACGGCGTGTCTGAACCTTTTTGGACTGTCCGGAGGTCGCCTTTCGCGGCTAGGTGGGTCTCCGTTGCCGCGACGTGCAGAGCGGTCTTGTCACGTACGCCGCCCCACCAAGCCGAAAGTTTCGGGCCGGGTGGTCAGAGAAGGCCGATCGTACTTAAGTGACGGCCAAGGTCCAGAGCGCGTGCCCGATCGCGTCGGCGGTGTGGTTGATCGCCTCGGCGTTGATGTTGCTCGGGTACGCGTCACAGGCGCGGTGGTAGCAGGGATCGAAGGACTGTCCGGCCGTGCCGCCCCACTTCGCGGCCTGCGTGGTGGTCTTGACGGCCGACGCCCCCGTTGACAGGAACGCCGTCGGCACGCCCGCGTACTCGAACGGCAGGTCGTCGGAGCAGCATTCCGTCATCGGGTCCGGGGCCTTGCCGACCGCCGTCAGGTGCTCGGCGAGAGCCTGGCCGTAGGTTCCGTTGATGTCGGTGACGAAGTATCCGGCGTTCGCGGATCCGATCATGTCGAAGTTGAGGTAGACCTCGAGGTCACTGGTATCCACTGTGTCCACGTAGTAGCTGGAACCGTTGAGGCCCTGTTCTTCGTCGGCCCACCAGGCGAAGCGAACGTGCTTGGCCATGGTCGGCGCCGTCTCGGCCAGGGTCAGGGCGACTTCGAGCAGTGCCGCGGAACCGGAACCGTTGTCGTTGGCGCCGGGACCACCGCGGACGCCGTCCAGGTGCGCTCCGAGCATGATGGTCGAGCTCGTGTCCCCGCCCGGCCAGTCGGCGATGATGTTGTCATCGGGCGAGGTGCAGTCGAGGCAGGTCTGCCGTTCGACGTCGAAGCCGGCCGCGGTCAGCGCGTTGGCGACGTAGTCGGCGGAGGCGTCGTATCCGGCGGTGCCGGCCGCCCTGTTGCCGTGGGTGTCGGCGATGGACTGGAACTCGCCGAGGTGGGAGAGGACGCCGTTGACGTCGATGTCGGGTGCGACGAGGGGCGCGGCCGGTGCCGGGGTGGCCGCGGCGGGTCCCGCCGAGTAGGTGCCGACGGCGAGTGTCGCCGCGACGGCAATGAGGATGGTGCGGATTCTTCGCATGAGTTGACTCCCATCGTGTCCGGTCGGTGACCGGATCAGACGTGGGCAGAATATCGCAGAAGTGGACAAATGTGAATGTCTTGATATATCGCGGAAACCCGGTGACACCACCGAACGACGTCCGGTAGAACCTCCTCATGACGTCCGCGACCACCGGTGAACACACACCCTCGTCGCGTGCGCGTGCGCGTGCGAAGCGGTTCGCGGCGGCCGCCCGGTCGCTCTCCGCCCCGGACCTCGTGGACCGGCTCACCGGGATACACGCGATGGCCGAGCTCGCCGATGACCGGGCCGACGGTCGCCTCGCCTGCGTCGACGCGCTGTGCGCGTTGATCCGAACCGACACCGGTCCGGCCCGCGACACGGCGATCGGCGTCATCGCCGACAGGCTCCGCGCCGATCCCGACGACGGGCGCGGCTGGCACGGTCATCACTTCGACCTTCACGGCTCCACCTTTGACACGGTGGACCTTTCCGGAGCCCGACTGACCGGGACGACCATGGACTTCGGCGGCGCCGTCTTCGGCTCGCACGTGTTCCTCAATCGCGCGACAATCGATGGTGGACATGTCGACTTCGACGGGGCGGTCTTCTCCGGTGGCGACCTCGACGCCGGTCACCTCTCGATTGAGCGCGGCCACCTCGGCTTTCGGAACGCGCTGTTCGCGGGCGGCGACGTCGACTTCATGACCGCGCGAATCGCCGGAGGGGCCGTTCTATTCGAGGGTGCCCGCTTCGCAGGTGGGACGGTCCGCTTCGCCGGGACCCTGCTTCGACGTGGCACGATCGACTTCACCGGTGCCGCGTTCCCGGGCGGCGACGTCGACTTCTCCGGTGCCCGCCTTCGCGGCGGCGCCCTCGTCCTCGACTCGATCCGGCTCTCCGGCGGCGATCTGGGTTTCGTCGGCTGCCGTTTCGACGGGACGATCGTCGACCTCAGCGGAGCGTCCATCATGGGCGACGTCGACGCGATGAACGCCCGCTTCGATCGAACCGTCGACTTTCCGGGCACGGCGCTCGGCGGAATCCTCGACATTCGCGGAGCCCGTCACCACGCCGTCTCGGCACGCCCCGGTCGCGTCACGATCGGTCCGTTCATTTAGGAACGCGCGGGACCCGTCGACGGGATCCGCGTTCCCCTCGTCGGCACTTCCGCTCGCGCCCATGGCCCCGGCGCGCCGAACACGTACGAGGCGGGACGAACGCGCTCTGAACGCCGCGAACCCCCGCACGCCGAGGCGACGGGGGCTCGCGATCGTAGGCGGGCGTCAGCCGGCGCGGCGGAGACGACCGAGCATGCCGTTCAGGTCCTGGACGAACATCTCGTGGCGGAAGAAGTGCCCGCCCGGCAGCTCGTGCCATTCGTGCGGGATGCCCGCGCCACCGAGGGCCGCGCGGAACTCGCGCTGCCCCGCCAGCACCTGCGTCTCGTTGACATAGTCGAACCAGTTGATCGGGTCCGGGGACGTTCCGGCGGCGAGGAAGACCCGCTTGTTGTGGTAGCTGGGCAGACGCTCCATCGGGTTGTCCGCGGTCACCCGCGCCTCATCCCACAGTGGAGCACCGTATACGGTGCCGCCGCCGAGATCGAGAGCGGCCGACGTCGCGTTCGCCCAGTGCACGACGAGCCCGGCGTCGCGCCGCAGGCTCGCCGGGCCGGAGTGGGAACTGACGGAACAGAAGTGGCCGTAGTACTTCGCGGCGTACTTCAGCGCGCCGAAGCCGCCCATGGAGAATCCTGCGACGGCCCGACCGTTGTACTCGGGGAACGTGCGGAAGTTCTGCTCGATCCACGGCAGCAACTGAGCCATGTGGAACGTCTCCCAGTTGCGCGGACCCGAGTTCGTGCTCACCGGGTTCGAGTACCAGCCGGTCGACGCGTCCGGCATCACCACGATCAGTTCCCGACCCGCGGTCAGGTTGATGATGTTGTCGTGCATATGGAAGGAGCGGAAGTCGCTGTTTCCGCCGTGCAGCAGGTACAACACCGGGTAGCGCTTGCCGCTGGTGTGGTAGCCGTCGGGCAGCAGGACGTTGACGGCCGGGTCCCACTCGATCGCGTCCGTGGCGAACCGGAAGTACTGCAACCGGCCGCCGTTCTCGTTGCGGTCGACGATGCGCAGGCCATGCCCGTCACCGGCCGCGTGGGCGGCCGAGCTCCCGGCGAGACCACCGGCCAGGGTTCCCACGGCGGCGGCACCGGCGATACCGGTCAGCAGCCGACGGCGACTGAACGTAGGGCCGGTGTTGGGGGGGTTGTCCATGAACTCTCCTGGTGTCGAGGCCGCCTCGTCCCGGTCAGGTGTGGCGGCGTGTAACAGCGCCGAGACTATCGGAATACCCTCGCCGACAACAGGTCTCGCGCCACAACTGGACAACAACGGTCGATGTCGAGGTCAGCGCCGAGGAGTGGGCCTTCATCACGCGGCCGACCGGCGCGCCCAATCCCTCCAGGCGGAACCATTGCCACGCAAAGCAAGTAACGATATCCTGACTTCATGTGACTACGGAGGTCGAAATGTACGATCCACACAGCAAGGAAGCCATCGAGCGCGTCAACAGACTCTTCGAAAACACGAACGTATCCCTCATGGTGCAGATACTGCGTGATCTGTATGTCAAAGGTGGAGCGACCGATGACACCATGGCGGCGATCGACCAACTAGGACTCACAACGTTCCACTATGCCCACAACGCGTTCTTCCTCAACGTCGCCGAACGCGTCTTCACCGGGCACGAGAGTCCGCAGAAGGTCGCCACCCACATCACCAAACTGAAACGCCACCACGACGAACTCGCCGACGTCGACCCCGACGTCGCCGCCCAGCTCGTCCTCGCCGGCATCGGGAGCCTCGTCCCGAGCCCGGACTTCCCGCGCATTCACATGACACCCATGAAAGCGGCCTTGGCCACCGCCTTCATCGCCAGCACGACACTCGGCGGCGCCTTGCTCGACAGCTGTATCCACGGCGCCACTGCGCGAGCGATCCAGCTCATGGTGGCCGACGGATACTAGGGTCCATCTCATCGGCCGCGTCGCAGTGTTCATCGTCGAACCGCTGACGTGGTTCGCCGGCCATCGACCGCGTTGCCGAAGCCCCCGCCATGCTCCAGCACACCGGAAGGCATGGCCGACACCGGTAGCGGGAACTACCCCGCCTCAGCGAGCGCCGCCCCGCCACTCGCCTCACACGACCCGAGACAACGAGACAACGAGACAACCCCCAGTCCACTCTCTGCTATGGACAGTCTCAACCGTCCGCCTCCGCAGATGACGGAGCGCGGCGGCACACCCGACTCCCGGCACCCGGCCGCGTCACCGAGCCGAACCACGGCCTCGAGGCGCGGCCGTTCCGACGGAACACACCGGACACGCCACGTGATCGAGTCCACCGGTCTTTTCGGAGACGTCCACTATCCTCGCGCGGGTGCGGGGACACGGAAAGCCCACGGGATCGCGGCATCGACGCGCGGTCGTGCTCGTCCAATCGCGCGCTATCGCGGCCGCCAATCCGACGAAACGAGGTAAACCGTGAAGATCCTGGTGACGACCCCGACGGGACGGGTCGGATCGCGCGTGACGCGCCTGCTCGTGCAGGCCGGTGTCCGGCCCGTCGTTCTCGTCCGCGACGCGAAACGCTTGGCCGCCGACCTGCGCGAACAGTGCGAGGTCGTCGAAGCCGACCAGACCGACGGCGACGCCGTGGTCGCCGCGACCGTCGGAGTCGACGCCCTCTACTGGGTCAACCCACCACCCGCGGGAGACGACCCGATCGCCGGTCACGCCCGATTCGGCGCCGTCGCGGCGCGCGCCGTCATGGAGAACGGGATCAGCCGGGTCGTGTTCCAGAGCAGTGGAGGGGCCGAGGCCCGTGAAGGCTTCGGGGAGATCGACGGCCTCGCCACCACCGAGGTGTTCCTCGACGGCACCGACGCGCACGTCACCCACCTGCGCTGCGGCTACTTCTTCACGAATCTCCTCCTCGACGTCGACTCGGTCGCCTCGGGAACGATCACGACGACCCTGCCGCTGGATCACCGGATGCCGTGGGTCGACCCGCGCGACATCGGTGACGTCGCGGCCGCGCGGCTCCTCGCGACCGACTGGCACGGTCGTCACACGCTCGGCGTGCACGGCCCGGCCGACCTGTCGTTCACCGAGGTCGCCGAGATTCTCACCGCCGCGCTCGGTCGCACCGTCACCGCGGAGCGGCTTCCCGAGGAGACCGTCGCGCGATTCTTGCGCCAGAACGGTTTCACCGAGGCGCAGACCGAGGCGATGATCGGAATGACCCGCGGGCTGCCCGAGTTCAAGCCCGAGAACCCGCGCACCATCGCCACCACCACGCCCACCACCCTGGAGGGGTGGGCGTTCGCGACCCTTCGGCCGGCCCTGGAACGCTGACACCGCGTCAACGCCCATGATGGATTGTCGTGGGCGCCTGTCGGGTCGCTTCGACCGAGAATCGCGAGGCCTCGAATTCGATCGGGAGCTGTCGCCAATCCCCCTCTCGGAACGGTCCGGAGGGGTCCCGACGGTGGTCGGCGCAAATGGCCCCATCAGCAACGGATACCGAAAGGCGCCCTCGACACGGGACGCATCGACGATCGGTGGACGCCGCTCGGCCGCGAGCGGAACCCTTCCCGACGGTGTCGTCTTAAGCGGTGGCGCCATGCCGAGTCGACGGTTAGGGTCCGGCGGGTCGAATTGTCACGGTTCCAAGGAGTCTCACACCATGCCGTTCACCTTCCCGGACCCGACCGCGCTGCACCCGCTGCCGGAGCATCCCCGCGTGGTTCTGTTGAAGCCCTTGCTGACCGACCCGAGAATCCAGGTCGGGGACTACAGCTACTACGACGACCCCGAGCACGCGACCGAGTTCGCCGAACGCAACGTCCTCTACGGCTATGGCACGGAGCGTCTCGTGATCGGCAAGTACTGCGCGATCGCGACCGACACCCGCTTCATCATGGCCGGGGCGAACCACCCCAACATCGGAGTGTCGACGTTCCCGTTCACGATCTTCGGCGGCGAGTGGGCCGAGCGCACCATGGACATCATGCGGGACATAGCGACTCGCGGTGACACGGTCGTCGGCAACGACGTGTGGTTCGGCTATCGGACGCTCATCATGCCGGGAGTGACCATTGGGGATGGTTCGATCATCGCGACCGGCGCCGTCGTCACCTCCGACGTCGCGCCCTACACCGTCGTCGGCGGCAACCCCGCCAAGCCGGTGAAGCGTCGGTTCGACGACGAGGACGTCGACCGCATGCTGCGCGCCGCCTGGTGGGACTGGCCGATGGAACTCGTCACCGAACACGTGCGCACCATCATGACCGGGACCCCGACCCAAATCGAGGCGATCGCCGTCGAGCACGGGCTGATCGCATCCAGCTAGAGGCGACCCGATCACCTCGGGTCACACGAGGTGAGATCCGGCCGTGACTCGGCAAGGCGGGGAATCGGCCGCGTACCGCGGTGGTCCTGCCCGTCGGCGCGGCTGGAGCGCGACGCAGGCGGTTCGACGACGCCGCGACGGTTCTGTGGGTACGCGGAGCAGCCTCCAGGGCCGGTGGCGGGGTCCGCTCCCGTCTCTCGGTGGGACACGGGAATCCCTCACGATGCCCGGTGCACGTCCCGGTATCCACAGTGTCTCCTGACGCCCTGATCCATTGGAGGGCGATCCCCGATGTCGGTCGACCACGTGCCGGCCGCCGATCGATCGCCCCGGCAGCGTCGACGACCGAGGCGATGGCGCTGTTCGTGTCGGCCCGGTCGGCATCCAAGGGCGCGGCTCTGGATGCCGACCGGATCGACTCCCCTTACGGTCCTTGCTCGTCGCCACCTCGTTCGGTGTGAGCCAGGCGAACGCGCCATCACGCCATTGTGGTGCGTTGCCGTTGGCTATGGACTGCGGGCCCGTGGCATGCTCCATCAACCTCCTCGGCGGCGCGAACGGTGGCAATGGGACAGCTGATGGAGGGCCGCGTCTCGGGCGGTGATGTCCGCGTCCGAGACGGTGCGGTACTCCGCGTGCAGGCGGCCCACGAGAGGGCGGCACGGCCAATCGTCGCGACACTCCCGGCACTTCTTCGCCCACCAATACGGGCGGCTCGAAAGGCGCGGCCCGCACAGCCACAACAGGAAGCGGCGTAGCGCGTTCCAACGCGGCAGGTGCGCCCGACCGACCGAATCATCGTCCACATTCGACCGAGAATGGATCGGATCGAACCCGTCCGCCGTCTGATCCGTCGACGGCTCCGAGCTTCCGACCGACCCGGCACCATCGGCAAAGCCCACGCCGCCAACAGGTTCCCGCATCAGCTCTCCAAGTGCCGACTCGCGTTCGGTCGCACCGACGACCGGCTCCCCCGAACAAGGCACGTCCTGGCCGAACCCGGTCGACCGCGCCACAAGCGCGATCGGCTCGGTATCGGATGACACCGCCCGGCCCCGATCGACCGGGCCGCTTCCTCCCTCACTCCAGTCGATCGGCGCCCGAGCGCGGCAGGTTCGCATGATCGGGCGGATGTCGACCGCCACCGAGCCCGACGTATCACCACGCGCCGGCGCGCACCCCGCGTAGGGCCGCCCCCAGCGCGGGGATTGCCCCGGTTTCCAGCCGGGTGGCATCACCGGATATCGACCGACCGCCCGAAGCGCCCGCGGGCGGCGATGCGCGAACGGACTCTCGACCACGGGCGTACGGAGACCATTGTGGTAGGACGTGACCCAGCGACCGTCCACACCGCCGACGACGGTCTGCCCGGTATCGGGAACCGTGTCGACGAACTGGACGATCGGCGACCCGTCGGCGCGGCGCCGAAACCAGCCGACCCCCGGATCGATTCGGCCGCCCATCGAGCCATACGACGCGCGACGCGACGCCTCGGCTTGGTCGACGATGCGTTTGGCGACGGCCCGCCAATGCTCGTGGTTTCGTTGCTCTACAGGGGAACGCCGTGGATTGGGCGCCGGGCGGGCGAGCCGTGGAACGAACGACCGCTCGCCCGTGCCCACGTCGTCGTCCAGCGGCGCGGTGCTCGAAGACGCGCACGGGCCCGGGGCGCGCTTCGGCTCGTGGTCACCGGGTGTCGCCGGTGGTGTCGGCCGCCCGTCGGTGAAGGACGCCGAGAACCGTGCGGAACCGACGTTCGCGGCGTGGAGCGCGCCCGCGTCATACCGGCCCATGACGGGTTCGGACAGGTCGGGCCGCTCGGCCGTCCATCGCTCGCGCGGTCGACGACGCCTCCTACCGCGCTCGCGGGGCGCGGTGGCCGACACGTGCTCGGCATCGCGGTGCGGCTCCGGTGTCGCCTCGCCCCAATCGTTCTCCGTGATCCCGGGGGCCGGAAGGTGCAGTGTCGTCACGGGGCGGCCCCCTCTTCCACGACCTCACCGGCGGAGTGCCCTGCGACTCCGTCATGGATCGGTTCGGGCTCGCCGTAGGCGAGCGAGCGCCGGTGAGGTGCGCCGAGGTACCAGTCTCGATAGTCCGCACGCGCGGTGTCGGGACCGCACAGCTCCGCGACCAGGGGCAGCGGATCCGGTTCACCGTGGTCGTCGCGCCGGGAACCCCTGTCGTGGACGAGGATCGCCTCGCTGGTCTCGGCGATCGGGGGCCGGGTGGAGCGAAACCGTTCGCTCGCCGACCGCGCCAGGTACCAGGCCACGACGGGTTCCTGCGCCCACGGTTGGGCGGCGTCGAGGTACAGCAGGGGCGCCGAGGTGTCGGCGCGGATGACGGCGCCGAGCGCGCGGGTGACCACGCCTCCGTCGTCGAGGAGGTCGAGCCGGGCGCGGTCGGGCCCCACCGCCGTCACGACGACGACGCGCCCGGCCGCCGAGAAGACGCCGAGCGGCCCGAGTTCCGGCCAGCGCTTCCACAGTGTCGGGTCGAGCGGCGGCAGGTTCGGGTCGTCGATCGGGTCGGGCTGGCTCGCTTGGTATCGGTCTACGGTGCCGTGGGTGAGTTGGGTGGCGATCTCCGGCTTCCACGCCCAGACGCCGGCGGTGATGTCGGGGAACAGCAATGGTTCGGTCGTGTCGACCCCCGTCACGACGCCGAGCGGGCGCGTGATGCCGCCGCCGTCGTCGAGGAAGTCGAGCCGGGCCTCACCCCGGCCGATGGAGGTGACGATGACGGCTTGACTCTCGATGACGAGGACGCCGAGCCCGCGTACGGGAGCGACGTCGTCGCAGGGTTTCGCGAGCCCGTCGTCATCGGAAGCGGGGCCGCGCGGATCGGTCGGATGTCGTGGGTCGTGGTGATCGCGGGCAGGGTCGTGGACGGACATGGGGTACCCCCAAGGAAGACTCAGTGCGCGGGCATGCGCCGCCCCGGCACATACCCACTACAGTGGATATCGGGTTGTGGAGCCCGCTGGCTCGTACTGGGGATACTTCGAATCGTTGGGGCCGTGGTCGGCACGGCTCGGTGGAGATCCGAGCATGTCGGTCGCACGGCGACGGTTAGCTCCACAAAGGCCACAACCAGAAGGCGGCACGGAACGCGGAACGCGCGGCACCGCCAACTGATCGCGTATGCGCAGTTGACGTCGTACAGAGTGACGGCGAGACCGACTATTGCCAGGTGCTCAAGCCCTTCACGAACGACCCAAAGGGGGTCGCCAGGCTCGGCCCTACCCGACGCGGTTGAGATTCGAGGCCGACCCGGGCCATCCCAGGCTGGGACGGCTTCGACGGCCTCCCCGCACACGAGGTGCGGAACGCTTCGACGTGGATCGCCTCACCTAGCGTCCACGCTGGGAATACTACCGGCTGTCAGGCCGCAACGGAATACCCCGAGTCCACATTTGATACATCCATATACGGCTTCATGCGCCCACACTCATCCACTATCGACGCACCGACGCCACTTGCTCTGGCGCACAACATGAGCACGACCCGTGAACGCCGAGCCGATCGAGACCATGGCTATGTCAAGGCACAACGAACCACCGACATCTCTTGATATCCGACCGAAAGGGACGATTCAGCCGCGCCGTTCGCGGCGGGCCGATACGACCTGATGGGAACCGAGCCTGCTGGAGTTCGACAACGACGAGGATCCGATGGCGCGGCAGCGGATTCGTCGCCTCGACGCCCCGATTCAACCCGACCCGGTAATCGCGGGACGATCGATCCCTGATCGCGATCTGTTGTTCCGGTGGCGAAGTATGCGCGGAGCCGGTCCGTGTACACCCGGCGTTCCTCCGCCGTCGGGACGTACTGCCGGGGATTGGACCGGTACAGCCCATCGCCGGGGTACCGAGGGATGACGTGCACGTGGAGGTGCCACACGTCCTGGTTCCCGGCGGGTTCGTTGTTCTGCCGGGTGGTCACCCCCTCGCATCCGTACAGGCGCCGGATGGCGACGGCCATCTCCCGCACGAGATCGTGCACCGCGTCCAGCGGAGGAGCCTTCCGTGGAGCCGGTGGCCCGGCCTCCCGGCTTGGTGGGTCTCGACGACCGTCACCGCAGAAAGCGCACGCCCGTACATCGCCCCACCAAGCCGAAGGAGAGGTCGAGCCAGGTGAGTGGCCACCTCAACTTCGACGAGCGCCCTCCGGGCACGCCTTCCGCTGCCCACCAACGACGACGCGTTGAGGTCGGGCAGGCGGAGCCTTTCGACGCATGCCAGGTGACCCCAGAGTTACGGCTTGGTGGGGCGGGCGTATGTGACTACTGCTTTCTGCGGTAACGGCAACGGAGACCCACCAAGCCGAAAGTCCGTGGCCACCCGGTTGAGGTGAGGACGACAGAGCCCGAAGGGCACCTTCACCCCGTTCGGCTCGGCGGAACGGTTCTCGTCGGAGTCGAGCGTCGACGTGAAGCCGGGTGGATCGGCGAGTAGTGCCCGCGGCAGGGGCTCGAGGTGGAACTCACCGGCGACGAACGGGTAAGGGCTCCACTGTGCCCCATTGACTGCCGCCGCCACACGCGAGAACGGCCCCCGCGCCAGGTCTCCCTGGTCGGGGGCCGTTCTCACTGCTGTGGCACGTGTTGGATTCGAACCAACGTAGGCTGAGCCGACGGATTTACAGTCCGTTCCCTTTGGCCGCTCGGGCAACGTGCCTCTCGTGCTTACCCGCAGGGGTACGCGCGGACAATCATAACCGGTGAGCCGGGGGTGCCCGCAACGGGGTTATCGAGCGTCGGCCGGTAGCCGGATCGTGCTGATCACGGCCGAGTGGTCGCTGCCGTCGACGGTCTCCACATCGAAGGACGTCACCGCGATCCGCTCGTCGACGAAGACGTGGTCGAGCGCGACGGGCGGCACGAACCACTCCGGCGCCCAGGTGCCGATCAGCCCGGCGCCGACCTCCGACGCGGCGTCGCGGTACCCGCGATCGAGGACGGCGCGCAGGGCCGCGTGATCCAGCGTCGCGTTGAAGTCCCCCGCGAGGATCCACGGCGCGTCCGAGGTCGAGGACGGCAGCGCCCGCGTCTCGAACGTCCACGGCTCGAACTGGCTCGGGCGATGCGGCGACGCCGTGTGAATCGCCGCGAAGGCGACGGGCGAGGCGCCGTCGATCATGACGGTCGCCGCCGGGATCGCGAAGTTGCCCGGCAGCTGGTCGAGATCGGTGAGCGGGAACGTCGAGTAGATGCCGCCGCCGGCCGCGTTGTCGGGGACGGTGATCGTGTGCCGATGGGTCAACCGGTCGAGCTCGGGCGTCGCTTCGAGCGCTTCGGCGGCCTCCGGGGTCAACTCCTGAACCGACAGGATGTCGACGTCGTACCGCTCGACGAGCGCCGCGACCATGCCGACGTCGCCATTGCCGACTCCGAGGTTGGCACTCATGACGGTGACCTCCGGCCCGTCGGCGGTGACCGTACCGGTGGGGATGGCGCGCGGGACGATGAGCACGGCCGCCGCCACGAGAAAGGCGGCACTCGCCACGACGGCGAGTCGGTGCCGGGCCGCCATGGCGATCGCGAGGACAAGGAGGCCGCAGGCCGCGAAGTACGGCGTGTACGCCAGGACGACGATGAACGGCCACGCGAGCTCGGTGCCGAGTCCACGCCAGACCACGGACAGTCCGAATAGAACTGTCAAGGTGGCGGCCAATATCCGTACGAGGCGTCGGGGCCGGACTGTTTCACGTTCCGTCTCCGTGTCGTGGGAAGCGTTGACGCCGTGCTGATCCGACGTCGCGGTCATCGAGGTGGCCAGGCTCGGATCCCCGGGTTCGGCGGTGTCGCTCACCGTTTTCGTGTCGACGGACGGGGTGTCGCCGGTTCCGGTGGGGCGTTCCGCCGGGGCGGGATCGTCGTCAAGACGCGGGGTGGTGGTGTCGTCGATCGGCATCGGTCGATTATCCCCACGGGCGCCAGGCGCGGGGACTCGCCGACGCGTGCGGCGGGCGGGCAGGACGGCATGCCGTAATCTCGCTTTCTGACTGGAAACCATCCGCTTGAGCCGCCCGTCAGGTGTGCGGGCCGCTTCTCGGCCACCGAGGCCGACACAAAGCATGTGAACAAACTGGAGGCACCGTGGCGAACCCATCGTTCGACATCGTGAGCGAAATCGATTCCGCCGAACTCGACAATGCGATCAACCAGACCTCCAAGGAGCTGTCGAACCGGTTCGACTTCCGTGGCACGGGCGCGCAGATCGATAGGTCCGGCGATGAGGGCGTGACGCTGACGGCGGAGACGGAGGACCGCGTCAAGGCCGCTCTCGAGGTCTTCAAGGACAAGCTCGTCAAGCGCAACATCTCGCTGAAGAGCCTCGACGCGGGTGACCCGCGCGCGTCGGGAAAGACGTACAAGATCGACTGCACGATGAAGCAGGGCATCGCGACGGACGTCGCGAAGAAGATCAACAAGCTGATCCGCGACGAGGGGCCGAAGGGCGTGCAGTCCCAGATCCAGGGCGAGCAGCTGCGCGTCTCGGGCAAGAAGCGCGACGACCTTCAGGCCGTCATCTCCCTCCTCAAGGGAGCCGACCTGGACGTTGCTTTGCAGTTCACGAACTACCGTTAGCGACGAAGGAGCCGGCGGTAGTTCGTGAACCAAAAACAGAGCACTAACTACCGCTAGCGACGAGAGAGCCGGCGGTAGTCAGTGAACCAAAAACAGAGCACGAACTACCGCTAGCGACGAGAGAGCCGGCGGTAGTCAGTGAACCAAAAACAGAGCACGAACTACCGCTAGCGACGAAGGAGCCGGCGGTAGTCAGTGAACCAAAAACAGAGCACGAACTACCGCTAGCGACGAGAGAGCCGGCGGTAGTCAGTGAACCAAGAACAGAGCACCAACTACCGGTAGCTCAAGCGAACCGCGAACCGTCATCACGAACGACCGGCGGCCCGGCGACCCGCGAACGCGCCAGGTCCGACCCTCGGTCCGATGGTTCGCCTCCGAACGAGCGCGAACTACGCTCGGAAAGACGCACGATGACCGGCAGCCCCAACGGCTGCCGGTCTCTGCGTACCGGGGCGCTCGCGGGATGGCCACGAAACCTGGGTGCGACGCCGCCCCACGGCCGAACCGAAGCGTCGGTTCACGGAAGTCCCGTGCAGCGCAATCGTTGCGGCCTGCGAAGAGGGGAGCGACTAGGCTCGTCCGATGACTTCTTCGTGGTCTAACGCGGCTGCCATCGATCAGTGGAATGCGACCGCGACACGGGAGGCCTTGGAGGCGACCGCCGACGGCGGGGACTTCGGGAAGCGGCACCTGGTCAACCCGACCGTCGTCCGGATGGTGGGCGATGTCCGGGGCCGCCGGATCCTCGACGCCGGTTGCGGGAACGGCTATCTGAGCCGTCTGCTCGCGGAGCGCGGCGCGGAGGTCGTCGGGGTGGAGCCGACCGACCGGATGGTCGCCTTCGCCAGGGAGCTCGAGGCCGAACGGCGGCAGGGGATCCGGTACGTCCAGGCCGATTTGACGCGGCTGCCCGATCTCGCCGGGCCGTTCGACGTCGTCGTGTGCAGCATGGTGTTGATGGCGATTCCGGACTGGAGGCCCGCGCTGCGCGCCTGTGTCGACGCGCTGCGTCCCGGTGGGCTGCTGGTGATCGGGCTCGTCCATCCTGCCTTCGAGCAGTTGCGGTCGACGTGGCGTGAGCACGGCGCCTATCGGGTGGATCGTTATCTGGAGGAGTACGAGATCCCGGGGCCGTCGGCGTCGGACTTCCATCGTCCGGTCTCCGCGTACCTCAACGAGCTGGCCGCGCTCGGTTGCCGTCTGCGCGAGTTCGCCGAGCCGGGACTCGACTCGGATGTCGCCGCCGCCTCGGACGTTCCGGGTATCGAGGCGTACGTCCGGCTGCCGAACTTCCTCGTCATCGCGGCCGAAGCACCCGCCTGAGCCACCGACGGTCGCACCCGCTCCAACGCGGGTCGCTCTGTGGGGCGCGATGAAAGGCGCGAGCCGACGGTCGGTGGTCAGGATTCGCGGGGTCGGGCCGATCCGCCCGTGGCGAGCCGCATGAGGTCGGATTCGAGGTCGACGTCGAGCTCCGTTCCGCCCGCGCTGCCGAACTCGTGTTGATAGCTCTTCCACGATTCGTCCCTGACCTTCTCGGCGAAGCCGCTCTCCATCAACAGGAGCAGTTCGAAGGCGGCGCGGTCGACGCGTTGGCCGAGCGCGGAGACGTTCCAGTCCTCGCTCGCGGCGAACAGCGACGTCGGCGCGACGAGGGTTCGCAGGTACGCGAAGAGGGAGCGCATCTGGCCGTCGACGACGAGCGCGTGTCGTGCCGTGCCCGCCGTGGCCGCGAGTACGACGGGTTTGGCGATGAGCAGGTCGTTGTCGAGGACGTGGAAGAACGACGAGAACAGGCCGCTCGGTTCGGCTTTGTAGACGGGGGCGCTGGCGATGATGCCGTCGGCGTCGCCGAGCAGTTCGACGGCGTGCTCGAGTCGTGGCCCGAGCAGCCGTGACACGAGCGCGGTGGTGATCTCGGTGGCTAGTTCGCGCAGGTCGATGGTGGAGACGGTGACCTGCCGACCGCGTCGTTTCGCGAGGGCGCCGACGCGGTCGGCGGCCCGGTCCGCGAGCATCCGCGTCGTCGACGGGTCGCCTGTTCCTCCGCTGACGATGACGACCCGGTACGGTCGCTCGTCGGTCATCGGTGACGTCTCGTCTCGTTGTTCCATCTCTCACCTTCGTCGGTGTCGAACTCGCGGATGTGCCGATCGTGGCGTCGCCTGTGGACGACGGGACGGGTCAGGACGCCTTCGTCGTCTCGCTGTCCTGGTACGGGGACGCCCCCGTCACGTTGTCGCCCCGGTTGGCGTTGGGGCGGGGCTGCCGGGTCGGACCGTCGCCGTACTTGGCCCGCACGAGGCTCTCGTGGGTGGGCGCGGTCGCCGATTCCGGGTCGCGTCGGGCGGCCAGTTCCTTGCGCAGCACCGGGACGATCTCCTCCCCGAGCAGGTCCAGTTGCTTGAGGACGGTGTCGACCGGCAGGCCGGCGTGGTCCATGAGGAACAGCTGACGCTGGTAGTCGCCGAAGGCGTCGTGGAAGGTCAGCGTCTTGTCGATGACCTCCTGCGGACTGCCGACCGATAGCGGCGTCATCTGGCTGAAGTCCTCGAGGGTCGGGCCGTGGCCGTACACGGGCGCCTCGTCGAAGTACGGGCGGAACTCCTTGTACGCGTCCTGGGAGCGCTTGGCGATGTACGCCTGTCCGCCGAGGCCGACGATCGCCTGTTTCCGTGTCCCGTGGCCGTAGTGCTCGAAACGGTCGCGGTAGAAGTCGATGAGTCGACGCGAGTGCTCGGTCGGCCAGAAGATGTGGTTGGCGAAGAAGCCGTTGCCGTAGAAGGCGGCCTGTTCGGCGATCTCGGGTGTGCGGATCGAGCCGTGCCACACGAAGGGCGGCACGTCGTCGAGTGGTCGCGGGGTCGAGGTGAAGCCGTGCAGCGCGGACCGGAACTGGCCCTCCCAGTTCACCACGTCCTCCCGCCACAGACGGTGCAGGAGGTTGTAGTTCTCCAAGGCCAGCGGCAGACCCTGACGGATGTCCTGCCCGAACCAGGGGTACACGGGCGCGGTGTTGCCGCGACCGAGCATGAGGTCCATGCGGCCCTTCGACAGGTGCTGCAGCATCGCGTACTCCTCGGCGATGCGGACCGGGTCGTTGGTGGTGATCAGGGTGGTGCCGGTGCTGACGATGAGGCGGGTCGTCAACGCGGCGATGTGGGACAGCAGCGTCGTCGGTGAGGACGAGAAGAACGGCGGGTTGTGGTGTTCGCCGATGGCGAAGACGTCCATCCCCACCTCTTCGGTCTTCGCCGCGATACGCACGATCGCGTCGATCCGCTCCGCCTCGCTCGGCGTCTCACCCGAGACCGGGTCGCGTGTGATGTCGCTGACCGACAGGATCCCGAACTGCATGTGTGCCCCCTCTGGTGTGCGCTGCCGTCTCGTTCCAACACGCCCGAGCCGGATGTGATTCCGGCGCGGGATCGGACGCTCGTCACGCCGCGCGTTCGGGCCGAACGAACGTCCGATCATCACTGTGGACTGTTCCCGCCGTGACGTCGCTATACACCCGATGGATAAGGTGACCGCGTGAATGGTGTGGTGGGTGAACTGGATGCCCCGCGCGCGTGGGGTGGGGTGGCGAGCAGTCTCGGGTTCGGGCTTCTGATCGGAGTCGCGACCTATGTGCTGCATGGGTTCTCGCTGTTCGAGCGGGCGACGAACTCGGTCACGGGCTGGATACTGTGGACGAGTGTCGCCGGGGCGGCCGTCACTCATCTGCTTCCCGCGATGACGGCGGGCGCGGCGATGATGGTCGGCGCCTGCCTCGGGTACTACGCGGTGACCGCCGCCGCCGACCTGTTCGGGGTGGGCGCGCTCCCGACGGCGATAGTCTGGCTCGGCGTCGGCATCGTGACCGGCCCGGCGATGGCGTGGGCGGGGTGGCAGACGCGACGCTCCCCCGGCTGGCGGCGACACGTCGGTGTCGCGATGATCGGCGGGGTCGTGCTCGCCGAGGCGGGCTGGATGGGTTTCATCCTCGGCTATTGGGGTGAGGCCGTCGGGTTCGCCGTCCTCGGGGTCGCGCTGACGGTCGCGTTGTGCCGGTACCGATCCCGCGACGTCCGCCGATGGTGGCTCCCGTTCGCGATCATCCTGCCGATCACGGGCGCGATGCTCGCGGGCGAGGTCCTCGTCCTCGGAACTCTCCTATGAGGATGATGACTCCGGCTCGGTCGATTCCGACGCCTCCGCCGCGCGACGGCGCCATTCGTCCCGATACGGACAATCGGACGGGTGGCGGCACATGGCGGTCGGGCAGCCCTTCGGCTCCGGTCCGCAGGGCGGAATGTCGCCCGTCACGATGACGCGGGCGCGTTCGCGGTGACGTCGGCGATGTAGGCGTCGAGGGAGTGGCGCGGTTCCCAACCGAGGGCGCGCACCTTCGCGTTATCGGCCTCGCCACGGGTGCGCTCGCCGCGCTTCGCGGGGATCATCTCGATCGGGCCGCCGAACATGCGCGCGACGTCGATGATGGGCCACTCGTGCCCGGCACCGATGAGGTAACCGTCGCCCTTGCCGTGCTCCGCGCACCGCAGCAGCCCGTCGATGGTGTCGTCGATGTGCGTGAAGTCGCGCGTCTGCGTTCCCGGTTCGACGACCGTCAACGGCTCGCCGTCGCGGTGCTGACGTTCGAAGATCCCGATCGCCGTCGCGTAGCGCCCCTCCTCGATCTGGCCGGGGCCGTACACGTTGTAGAAGTAGGTGATGACGTAGTCGAGGCCGAACCAGTTGCCGTAGTTGCGGATCAGCTCGCCGTTCTTGGCCTTCGTCCACGCGTACGGGTTGAGGTGCTCGTCCTGTCCGTCGTTGCCGAACTTCGACGACGAACCCGCGTAGACGAGCTTCGCGCCCTGTTCGAGGCAGAACGCGACGACCTCCTTCGTGCCCCAGGCGTTGTACTCCCACACGCGGTCCGGCTCGTCGAAGGACTGCGGGATGCGCGAATACTCGCCCAGGTGGAAGACGAGATCCGGCGAACCGAAATGCGAGTCCGCCCAGATCTTTCGGATCGCGACCGTGCTCGCGTCGACGTAGTGCACCCGAGGATTGTCCACATGAGCGTCACGACGGCCGGTGAAGTAGTTGTCGATCGACACGATCGTCGCCTGCGGGTACCGCTCGGTGAGTGTCGCGATCAAGTGGGCGCCAACGAAACCAGCGCCACCAGTCACCACGATCGTCCGGTCGCTCACGAAACGCCCCTCACCTTCGAGTCCCTACCTGCCGTCCGGCTTCGCCAAGACCACCTAGATGGTACTGACGGCGCTACCGGACCGCGCGAGCCATGTCCTCCAGGCGGCGGACCCGCTCGTCCATCGGCGGGTGCGTCGAGAACAACTTCGACAGGCCACCGCCGCGGAACGGGTTCGCGATCATCAGGTGCGCCTCGTTCGTGATCGGTCCTTCCGGGCGCATCGGAAGCTGATCGACACCCGCCGAGATCTTGCGGAGCGCGCTCGCGAGACCGAGCGGGTCGCCCGTCAACTCGGCTCCGGAGGCGTCCGCCTGGAACTCGCGGTTGCGGCTGATCGCCATCTGGATGACGCCCGCCGCGAGCGGACCGAGAAGCATCGTCAACAGCAGGACGAGCGGGTTCGGGCCGCCACGATCGTTCCCGCCCATCGGAATGAACCAGGCGATGTTCGCGAAGACGGTGATGATGCCCGCCAGCGCCCCTGCGACCGAGGAGATCAGGATGTCCCTGTTGTACACATGGGATAGTTCGTGGCCGATGACGGCGCGCAGCTCCCGTTCGTTGAGGATGCGCAGGATGCCCTCGGTCACGGCGACGGCCGCGTTCTGCGGGTTTCGGCCCGTCGCGAAGGCGTTGGGCTGCGGTGTCGGACTCACGTACAGGCGGGGCATCGGCTGCCCGGCCTTCTGCGCGAGTTCCCTGACCATGGCGTACAGCGCGGGCGCCTGCGCCTGGCTGACCGGTTGCGCCCGCATGGACCGCAACGCCAGCTTGTCCGAGTTGAAGTAGGTGTAGGCGTTCATGCCGATGGCGATCACCCCGGCGATGACGAGCCCCGTCGTCCCCCCGATCAGGTAACCGATGCCGATGATCAGCGCCGTCATGACGCCAAGCAGCAGCGCCGTCTTCAGTCCATTGCGATGTGAATGCATCTACCGCTCCCCGTTCGAACAACCGACCGGTGCGAGCCGCACCGGTCGTCCGCTGTTCCATCATCGTCACGCGACGCTGAGACCGGGCTGAGTCGGTGGAAGCTGAACCGGACAAACCATCCGCATCGTGCCGTTCGGGCGGTGAACGTCACACCAGGTTGAGGACGAACTGGGGAGCGAAGCCGATGATGACGACGGCGGCCGTGGAGGCGGCGACGGTGAAGGCGACGGGCCACGGTTGCGGAACGTTCGGGAACGGGGCGCGAGCCAGGAGGACGCGCGCGAACCGCAGGTAGTAGGTCAGTGCGATGACGGCGTTCACTCCGACGACGATCGCGACGACCGGCGCGGGCACCGCGAGCGCCGACACGACGGTGACCTTCGCGAACAGCCCCGCGAAGCCGGGTGGGAGCCCGGCGAGACCGATGAGCGCGAGGATCAGCGCTCCCCCGGTGAGGGGGTGTCGCCGGGCCGCGCCGGCGTAGTCGCTGAGGGAGCCTCCGTCGTCCCGTGTGCCGCGCAGGGCGGTGACGGCGGCGAAGGCGGTCGCTTCGAGGAGGACGTAGAACACGGCGTATCCGAGGACCGCGATCGCGACGACGGCCGTGTCGTCCGGTTCGGCGGCGAGGATCGCGAACGGCGCGAGCAGGTACCCGGCCTGCGCGATGGACGACCAGGCGAGCAGTCGGACGGCGCGGGTCTGGCGGAGCGCGGCCAGGTTGCCGACGGTCATCGTCGCGATCGAGATGATCGCGATGATCAGGCCGCCCGTCGCGGCGAGCGGTCCGAGGCCGCGCGTGACGATCCACAGCAGAGCGACGACGCCGCCGAGTTTCGACACCGTGGACAGATGGGCGGCGATCGGGAGTGGGGCGCCGTCGTACGCGCCGGGTGCCCAGCCGTGGAGGGGGACGGCCGCGACCTTGAACGCCAGTCCGCCGATGACCATGGCGATGGCGACGACGTGCAGAGCGCCGACGTCGCCCTCCAGCGCGACCGCGAGCGCGTCGAGGTGCATGGTGGACGTCGCCGCGTACAGGAGGGCCGCGCCGAACAGGGTGACGGCCCCGGCCGCGACGGAGACGACGAGGATGTTGACGGCGGCCTCGGCGGCGGCGAGTCGTCGACGGCGCGCGGCGACGAGGACGTACAGCGGCAGCGTGAGCGTCTCGACGGCGACGATGACGGTGATGAGGTCGCCGGCGTAGGCGAGGACGATCGCGCCGGTCAGGGAGCACAACAGCAGGAACACGTACTCGCCGTGGGCGACGTCTTCGGCGGCGAGCGTCGCGGCGGACATGCCGAGGACGGCCAGGCCCAGGGCGCACAACACGATGACGATTCCGCTGCCAGGGCCGGTCGTGACGTAGGAGCAGCCGTCCTCGGCGCACAACGTGGAGCGGTCGCCGAGACCGACGAGGCGGGCCGCGGCGATCGACACGGCGGCGAGACCGGCGGCGGCGACGCCGAGCACGAGCGCCGATCGTCCACTGAAGAGGTCGACGACGAGGACCGCGAGTGCCGTCAGCGCGGCGAGGTAGGCGGGCAGGAGGGCGATGTGGTCGATGGCCTGGGCGTTCATGGTCCGACCATCCGTTCCGTCATGGGTGACCGCGTGGACGTCCACCGCCGTGTCGTGTTCATGCCCCGGTCACCCAACCGGTGACGGTCGCGGCGAAGCCGTCGAGGAGCAGCCACGGGGCGACTCCGAACAGGAGGATCAGGGCGACGATCGGCGCCCATACGGCGAGATCGGTGCGGCGCAGGGCGAGGGCGGTTCCCGCGTCCGAGACGAGTTGGGCCGTCGGGCCGTGTGTGACGAGCCGCAACAGGCGCAGGAGGTACGCGGCGGCGAGGGCGGCGCCCAGTGCGGCGACCACCGCCAGCACAGTCCATAGTGTTCCTTCGCGGGAGAGGGTCGCGTAGACGGCGAACGCCTCACCCCAGAAGCCGGCGAGCCCGGGTAGACCGAGCGACGCGAGCGCGGCGAAACCGAGCACACCGGACAGTCCCGGGGCGGTGTTGCGCAGCCCGCCGAGGCGGGCCAGCTCCCCGGTTCCCACGCGGTCCTTGATCGTGCCCGCGAGGAAGAACAGCAGCCCGGTGATGAGGCCGTGCGCGATGTTGCCGTACAGGGCCGCGTTGACTCCCGCCGCCGTCATCGTCGCTATGCCGAGCAGGACGAAGCCCATGTGCCCGACGGAGGAGTACGCGATGAGGCGCTTCAGATCGGTCTGGGCGAGGCAGACGAGCCCACCCATGATGATCGCGGCCGTCGCCAGCACGGCGAGCGTCGCCGACGCCTGTTCGGCGCCCAGCGGCGTCACGCCGAGACCGACCCGGATCAGGCCGTAGGTGCCCATCTTCAGGAGCACGCCCGCGAGGATCACGGAGCCCACGGTCGGTGCCTGCGTGTGCGCGTCCGGCAGCCACGAGTGCAGCGGCCACAGTGGGCTCTTGATGGCGAAACCGACGGCGAGCAGGACGAACGCGAGCAGTTGCGTCTGCTCGGACAGGCCTCCCCCGCGCTCGGCGGTGAGCGCGACGATGTCGCCGGTTCCGGTGCCGCCGACCACGATCAGCACGCCGATGAGCAACATCAACGACCCGAGGAGCGTGTACAGCGCGAACTTGGTGGCGGCGCGGCGCCGTTCCTGGCCGCCGTAGCGGCGGATGATCGCGTACATCGGCAGCAGCACGATCTCGAAGAACACGAAGAACGCGACGAGGTTGAACGCGGTGAAAACGCCGAGAATGCCGAGCTCGACGGCCAGCAGAAGCGCGACGAGCGTCGCCGTGTCACCGCGCTCGGGCGGATGGAACACGGTGTACAGACAGCACAGCGTCGTCAGCAGCGCCGTCAGGACGACGAGCGGATACGACACTCCGTCGACGCCGATGTCGAAGCGGAGACCGAGGGTCGCCGCCCACGGCAGGTCGAGTCGGTGCCACACGGGTGATCCAGCGCCGATCGGCAGGGCGAGCGCGGCGACGAGACCCGCGCCGGCGGCGACGGTCCCGACCCACGCGGCTCGGCGGGCGTTCCCCCGAACGAACCACAATGGAATAAGACCGAGCGGCGGCAGCGCGAGGACCGCGACGAGGACGAGCGTCACGGGGACCCCCCGGTGAGGACGACGGCGAGCGCGGCGACGAGGAGGACGCCGCCGAGCCCGGCGAGCAGGTGTGCGGGCAGACCGAAACGGTGCGCTGACGCGGCGCGGCGAGCGACGGACATGGTGGCCGTGCCGGTGCCTTCCACCGCGCCGTCGATGAACGCGACGTCGAGGCCGCGCGCCACGTGGGCGGCCCCCAGCACGGGCCGGACGACGAGCGCGTCCTGAATCCGGTCGATGCCGCAGCCGCCCGCGAGGAACGCCTTGGCGCGACCGAGACGGCGGGCCGGGTCGGCGCCCGGATCGCGCCGCCACAGCAGGTAGACGCCACCGGCCCCGACCACGGTGACCGCGACGACGAGAAGCAGGATCGGCCAGTGCGCCAACGGGTTCCGTTGGGAGAACCAGAGGAACCAGACCGTCAGTCCGAGGCTGCCCACGAGGGTCGCTCCCGCGAGAACGAACAGTGGAATGCGTTGTGGCAGTGGTGGATCGGCCGCGTGAACGGCGCCGCGCGGCTCCCCCGCGAACACCCGGAGCCAGGCACGCGCGGCGTAGGCGGCGGTCAGCCCGGCGGTGATCACGCCGGCGACGAGGACGATCGTCCCGCCCGCGTCGACGGCCGCGCCGAGGACGGCCTCCTTCGCCCAGAAACCGGGCAGGAACGGGACCCCGGCGAGCGCGGCGAACCCGATCGTCATCGTCCACATCGTCACCGGGGCGCCGTGGCGGAGGCCGCCCATGGCGGCCATCGCGTTCGTACCGACCATGTGGATGACCACCCCGGCGCCGAGGAACAGCAGCGCCTTGAACGCGGCGTGCGCGAGCAGGTAGACCACGGATTCGGTGGTGCCTTCGGCGGCGACGGCGGCGAACATGTACGCGACCTGGCTGACGGTCGACCACGCGAGAACCCGCTTCAGGTCGTCGGCGGCGAGCGCCGCGCACGCGCCGAGCAGCATCGTGACGGCGGCGATCACGGCGATCACCGTCAACACCGCGGGCGAGGCCGCGTACAGGGGGAACAGCCGGACGAGGACGTACGCGCCCGCCGCGACCATCGTCGCGGCGTGGATCAGCGCCGAAACGGGAGTGGGGCCCGCCATCGCGTCGGGAAGCCAGGTGTGCAGCGGGAACTGGGCGCTCTTGCCGACAGCCCCGGCGAGGATCAGCAGGCACGCGGCGGCGAGAACGCCCGCGCTCAGCTCCCGTGGTGCCGTCGCGACGATCTCCGAGACCCGGAACGTTCCGGTGTGGACGGCGAGCAGGACCAGACCCAGTAGGAAGCCGACGTCGCCGACCCGCGTGACGAGGAAGGCCTTCACAGCGGCACGGGGAGCTTCGGGGAGACGCCGATCGTGCCCGATCAGAAGGTAGGAGCAGGCGCCCATGACTTCCCAGCCGATGAGCAGCAGCACCAGGTCGTCGGCGACGACGACGAGCAGCATCGCGGCCGCGAACAGCCCGATCTGGGCCGCGTAAGGGGCATAGCGCTCATCATCATCCAGATAGGACATCGAGTACAGCTGGACGAGGAACGTCACAGCCGTGACGGCGACCGCGACCGGAGCGGCGGGGCCCGAGACGTCGATCGCGGCGGACACGGCGACGTCGCCGAAGTCGGCGAGCACGACCGACCCGGACACGTCCGTCCACAACAGAACGATCGACGCGAGGACGGCGACGCCCGACGCGGCGAGCGCGAGAACGGCGGCGGCTCGGCGCGCCGTCAACGGCAGCAGCAGGCCCACCCCGGCCGCCACGGCGGGAACGAGGACGAGCGCGACGGCGGCGATCACGTGCCACTCCCCCGCGTGATGGCTGGTTCCGCCATGGCCGCGGAGCCAACGGTTTCTACCCGCGACGAGCCCTCATCGCCCACTGGCTCGCGAGCCTCCGGATCGACCGCGTCGGGCCCGGTCGGGGCCTCGACGTCGATGCCGTCGGTGTCGATCGAGCCGCGAAGGCGATACAGGTGCAGGACGAGGGCGAGCCCGACGCCGATCTCGGCCGCCGCGACGACGATGACGAACAGCGCGAACGACTGTCCCGTATGGCTAGGGTCGCCGACGAGCGGGGCGACGTCGGCGGTGACGAGCAGCAGGTTGACCGCGCCGAGCATCAACTCGACGGACGCCAGAACCAGCACGGCGTTCCGGCGCACGAGTACGCCGTAGACACCGATCCCGAACAGGCTGGCGGCGATCACATACGGGATGACGGGATGCACCGGCCATCACCCGTCACACACGTCACAGGACATGCCCCTATCTTGCCCTATTTCGCCGACGCCTCGGGTAGCCGCGCGACGGCGCATCGGTCGGGGCGGCCAAGGGGCTCACGCGCGAGGCGACGGGCGCGACAGCCACCGCCCGAGTCGGCGGTCTCCGCAGGCCGACAGAGCGGACGATCACGGCTCCTCCCCGCCGATCAGTCGAACGGGTCGAGCGTCGCCCAGCCCTCCGCCTCGTCCATTGCCTCGGACTCCTCGAAGTCGTCCATGAGCTTGACGATCATGGCCTGCCGATCGCAGCCCTCGTCCTTGGCCAGCTTGTCGAGTCGGGAGCACACGCCCGGGTCCAGCATGATCATCTCGTTCGTCATGGCGGCCAGTATCGTCCGCCGGGACGCCGATTCCCCGGCGCGACACCGGCGAGCCCTATACGAACGACGGCCCCCGGTGGCGAACCACCGGGGGCCGGACGAGAACGGTCGAACAGGCGATCACCGGATCACCGGATCACCGAATCACCAGATCACTTCGCGAGGAACATCCCCGCGCCTTCGACCATGTTGAGCATGAACTGCGGCGCGAGACCGAGGATGATCGTCGCGGCGACACCGGCGGCCACGGCCGTGCCGGTGAAGAAGCTCGGCAGCGACACCGATGGGGCGTCCTCCACCGGCTCCGACAGCCACAGCAGGACGACGACCTTCAGGTAAGGGAAGGCCAGCACCACACTGGACAGAACGCCGACGATGACCAGGCCGACCTGCCCGGCGTCCAAGGCGGACGAGAACACGGCGAACTTCGCGGAGAAGCCCGACGTCAACGGGATACCCGCGAACGCCAGCATCAGCAGCGTGAAGAACACCGCGAACCGGGGCGACCGACGGGCCAGGCCCGCCCACCGCGACAGGTGCGTCGCCTCGCCGTTCGAGTCGCGCACCAGCGTCACGATCGCGAACGCCGCCAGCACCGTGAATCCATACGCCACCAGGTAGAACAGCGTCGCGCCGACGGCCTCGCCGAGGGCGATCACGCCCACGAGCAGGTAACCGGCGTTGGCGATCGACGAGTACGCGAGCAGCCGCTTGATGTCCGTCTGCGTCACGGCCATGACTGCGCCGATCACCATCGTCGCGATCGCGATCGCCGTGAACAGCGGACGCCACTCCCACACCAGCGACGCCGCGGACGGGTCACCGCTGTTGGCGAAGGCGACGTTGAAGACGCGCAGCAGACCACCGATCGCGGCGACCTTCGTGCACGCCGCCATCAGAGCCGTGATCGGCGTCGGCGCTCCCGTGTAGACGTCGGGCGTCCACACGTGGAACGGGACGGCGGCGGCCTTGAAGAGCAGACCGACGGACAGCATCGCCAGACCCGCGAGCAGCAGGACCTGCGAGTTGCCGGAATCCCGGACGGCGGTGTTGATGTCGACCAACTGCACCGAGTTCGCGAAGCCGTACAGCAGCGCGACGCCGTAAACGAAGAACGCCGAGGCGAACGCGCCCAACAGGAAGTACTTCATCGCCGCTTCCTGCGACAGCAGACGCCGGCGACGCGCCAGACCGCACAGCAGGTACAGCGGCAGCGAGAACACCTCGAGCGCGACGAACATCGTCAGCAGGTCACCGGAGACGCAGAACAGCATCATGCCGCCGAGCGAGAACAGCGTCAGAGGGAAGACCTCCGTCGCACCGGGGAGCTTCGACTGGTCGGCGTCGGCCTGGCTGTCGGCGGCGACCGCGGCGTGGGCGACGAACGAGCCGCCCGCCGCGACGCGGCGTTCCGCGATGAGCAGGACCGCGATGATGCCGAGGACACCGATCACGGCCATGAGGAACATGCCCGGGCCGTCCATGACGACCGCGTCGACGCGGACCGGCTCACCGGTGGGACCCGTCATCGAGAACACGGGGTTGTTGGTGCCGTCGACGATGTTGACGATCGTCAGGACGACCGCCGCCACGAGGGCGGCGATCGTCAGCACCAGCTGTGCCAGGTAGCGGCGACCACGTGGGAGTACCGCTTCCAACAGGATTCCCACGCAGGCCGCGCCGATGACGATCAGCAGCGGCGACAACGCGAGATAGTCGATGCCGGGAAACTCGATCGTCGGCATGTCAGCGGATAGCAGCAGCGTGTTCACTTAGTTGTCTCCCGTTGCGACCTGGTCGGTGGTGGGCGCGGGGTCGGTGACACCAACGGTGGTCATCGTGTGTTCCACCGCCGGGTTGATGATGTCCAGCACCGGTTGCGGGTAGACGCCGAGGATGAGGATGCCCGCGATCAACGGGGCGACCACGATCTTCTCGCGGACCGTGAGGTCCTTGCGCATGGCGGCTACGTCTTTCAGTTGCGGGTTCAAGGTGCCCTGCATCGTCCGCTGGTACATCCACAGGACGTACGCGGCGGCGAGGATGATGCCCAGAACCGAGATCACCGCGACGGTCTTGTTGACGCTGAACGCGCCGAGCATGACCAGGAACTCCGACACGAACGGAGCGGTCCCCGGCAGTGCCAGCGACGCCAGACCCGCGATGAAGAAGGCGCCCGCCAGGAGCGGCAAGGCCTTGCCCGCGCCGCCGAAGTCGGCGATCTCGCTGGAGCCGCGCCGCGCCGCGAGCATGCCCACGACGATGAACAACAGCCCGGTCGCGAGCCCGTGGTTCACCATGTACAGCACCGCTCCGGTGCCGGACTGGGTGGTGAAGGCGAAGATGCCGACCCCGATGAATCCGAAGTGGGCGATCGAGGTGTAGGCGACGAGGCGACGGAGGTCCGTCTGTCCGATGGCGACGAGCGCGCCGTAGATGACGCCGATCAGGGCCAGTGTCATTGCCAACGGCGCGAACGCCTGCGCGGCGTCGGGGAACAGCGGCAGGCAGTACCGCAGGATCGCGAAGGTACCGATCTTGTCCATGACACCGACGAGCAGCGCGGCGATGCCGGCTGGGGCGGCCCCACCGGCGTCGGGGAGCCAGGTGTGGAACGGGAAGAACGGCGCCTTGATCGCGAACGCGGCGAAGAAGCCCAGGAACAGCCAGTACTGCAGGTCGCCTTGGACGGGGCCGTCCGCGACGAGCTGCTGCCAGTCGAGGTTGTGGCCGCTGGCGACCCACAGCCCGATGATCGCGGCAAGGAGGACCATGCCGCCCAGCAGCGAGTACAGGAAGAACTTGACCGCCGCGTACTGACGCCGCTTGCCGCCGTAGGAGCCGATGAGGAAGTACATCGGAACCAGCATGACTTCGAAGAACACGTAGAACAGCAGGACGTTCGACGCGACGAAGGTGCCCGTCATCGTGGCCTGCAGCGTCAGGATCAACGCGAAGAACACGGGGACGTTGCGGCCCTCGACGTCGGCGTCGTTCCACGACGCCAGGATCACGATCGGGGTGAGCAGCGCGGTCAGGGCGACCATGACGAGGGCGATGCCGTCGACGCCGAAGCTGAACGCCAAGCCCCAGTCCGGGACCCACGGGTAGTGCTCCGTGAACTGGAGGTCCGTCTCAGCGGCCACATACTGAACACAAAGGATGGCCGTCAGTACGAGAACCAGCAGCGACGATCCGAGGGCGATCGCCTTCGCCTGCCCCGGTTTCGTCCGGGGCACGCAAGCGGTGATCACGGCCCCGATCAGGGGCACCACGATCAGCGCCGAAAGGAAGGGAAACGAGCTCACCCGAACGTCACCACCAACAAAGCCGCCACAACGACAACGGCACCAGACAGAATGGACAATGCGTAGCTACGGACGAAACCGGTCTGAGTGCGGCGCAGCCGCGACGACGCGCCACCGACGGCGGCGGCCAGACCGTTGACGACTCCGTCGACGCCCCGGTTGTCGACCCACACGAGCGCACGGGTCAGGAGACGGCCGGGAAGTTCGAAGACCAGTTCGTTGAACCGGTCGGCGTACAGGTTCTCGCGGGCGGCACGCACGATCGGCGTCCGCGCCGGTTGCTCCACCTCGGCCGTTCCACGACGGAACAGCAGGACCGCGAGCCCGGCACCGAGCACGGTGACGGCGATCGTCAAGGCGGTGACGGTGCCGTGCGACAGATGCGCGTGCGGCTCCTCGTGTTCGCCGAAGACGGGGGTGAGCCACTCGACCACGGAAGTCGACATGAGCCAACCGGCCGCGACCGAACCGACCGCGAGCAGCACCAGCGGCACCACCATGATCGGCGGCGACTCGTGCGGGTGCTTGACGTCCTCCGTCCACCGCTTCGGGCCGTGGAACGTCAGGACGAACAGGCGGGTCATGTAGAACGCCGTCAGCGCGGCGCCCAGCAGGGCGACGGAGCCGAAGAGCCAGCCCTGCCAGCCTTCCCGGTTGAACGCCGACAGGATGATCGGGTCCTTCGTGAAGAAGCCGGACAGCGGCGGAATGCCGATGATGGCCAGGTATCCGAGACCGAAGGTCGCCCACGTCCACGGCATGTACCGCCACAGGCCGCCGAACCGTCGGATGTCGACCCGGTCGTTCATGCCGTGCATGACCGACCCGGCCCCGAGGAACAGCCCGGCCTTGAAGAAACCGTGCGCCAGGAGGTGGATGATGCCGAGCGCGTAGGCCGCGCCGCCGAGACCCACCGCGAGGAACATGTAGCCGATCTGCGAGACCGTCGAGTACGCGAGGACCCGCTTGATGTCGTCCTTCGCGCAACCGATGACCGCTCCGATGAGGAGTGTCACGGCGCCGATGCAGACGACGACGAGTTGGGCCGTCTCGCTCAGGTTGAAGATCGGGTTCGAGCGGGCGATCATGTAGACGCCCGCCGTGACCATGGTCGCCGCGTGGATGAGCGCCGACACCGGGGTCGGGCCCTCCATCGCGTCGGGAAGCCAGGTCTGGAGCGGGAACTGGCCCGACTTGCCGCAGGCGCCCAGTAGGAGCAGCAGCCCGATCGCGAGGATGGTGCCGCCGGCGATCGTCCCGGCGTCGACGCCTTCGATGAAGCCGTTGAAGACCGCGTCGAACTCGGTCGAACCGACCGTGGCGAACATCAGGAAGATCGCGAGCAGGAAACCGGCGTCACCGACGCGGTTGGCGAGGAACGCCTTCTTTCCGGCGGTCGCGGCGGCGGGCTTCGTAAACCAGAACGAGATCAGCAGGTACGACGCCAGACCGACGCCCTCCCAGCCGATGAACATCATCAGGTAGTTGTCGCCGAGGACCAGCAGCAGCATCGCCGCGACGAACAGGTTGAAGAACGCGAAGAACCGGCGACGGCCCTCGTCGTGCTTCATGTAGCCGACCGCGTAGATGTGGATCAGGAGACCCACACCCGTGATCAGCAGGACGAAGACCGCGCTCAGCGGGTCGAACAGCAGACCCGCCCCGATATCGAGGCCACCCACCTGGACGAACGTGAAGAGGTCGACGAAGGTCGACTTGTTCTCCAGGCCCGACAACTGGATGAAGTAGGTCAGGCCGAGCACGAACGCGAGGCCGACGGTCGCGCAGCCGAGCCAATGGCCCCACTTGTCGGCGCGCTTGCCGAGCAGGAACAGCACGGCGGCGCCCACCAAAGGCAGCGCGATCAGTAGCCACATCGACGACAGCGCGCCGGTGGCCGGTACGTAGTTGATCGAATCCACGACGATTGAGCCCTCTTAGTACTTCAGCAGGTTGGCGTCGTCGACCGAGGCCGACCGGCGGGACCGGAAGATGGACATGATGATCGCCAAGCCGATGACGACCTCGGCGGCGGCGACGACCATGACGAAGAACGTCATGATCTGTCCGTCGATCGTGCCGTTGATCCGGGAGAAGGTCACCAGCGTCAGGTTCGCGGCGTTGAGCATCAGCTCGACGCACATGAACACGACGATCGCGTTGCGGCGGACCAGAACCCCGACCGCGCCGATGGTGAACAGCGCCGCGGCCAGCACCAGGTAGTAGGTGGGAGTCACTTGCGACGTCCTCCGTTCGTGCCCTTCGGAGCCGCCTCGAACGGTTCCAGTTCCCGCGTCGGGATGACGGGCGAGATGCTGCGTTCCGATTGGGTGCCGTCAGGCAGGAGCGCCGGTGTCGCGACCGAGTCGGACGTGGCGAACACGCCGGGGCCGGGTTTGGGACCGGGGTAGCTGCCCTTGGCGAACCGCTGCCGGGACAGGTCCTTCTGACCGGGGTTGTCCTTCTTGCTGCGTTCGACGTGAGCGAGCACCATCGCGCCGACGGCGGCGGTGATGAGCAGCGCCGACGTCACCTCGAACGCGAACACGTACTTGGTGAACAGGTCCGCGGCGATGCCCTGGACGTTGCCGTACTGGTTGGCGTCGTCCAGGCCCACTGCGGTCACCGAGCCGACGCCGCGCGCCAGCCCCGTGCACAGCAGCAGGGCCATGCCGATGCCCAGCAGGAACGCCGCGAAGCGTTGCCCGCGTAGCGTTTCGAGGAGTGAGTCCTTCGAGTCACGGCCGACCAGCATGATGACGAAGAGGAACAACATCATGATGGCGCCGGTGTACACGATGATCTGGACGAAGCCGATGAACGGCCCCGACTGGAGCATGTAGAGCACACCGAGCGACAGCATCGTGCACGCCAGCAACAGTGCCGAGTGCACGGCGCTGCGAGCCAGCACCATGCCGATGGCGCCACCGAGGGCGATCGGCGCGAGGATCCAGAACGTCACCGCCTCGCCGGTGGTGACGGTGCTGGCCGCCTCCAACAGGGTGTTCATTTCTCCTCCTGCTTGCGCCCGCGCTTGGGGCGGCGCTTGGCGTCCTCGCGGACGGCCGCGTCGTCACGCAGACGCTGCTCGAACTCGGTCTCGGTGCCCGCGGCAGCGGCGGCCCGACGCTCCTCGTTCGGCGACATCTCGCCACCCGCCGACAGGCCGGGGTTGTCGAGCGCCTTGACGTAGTAGTCCTTCTCGGAGTCTCCGAGCCGCATCGGGTGCGGCGGCTGCTCCATGCCGGACAGCAGCGGCATGAGCAGCTGCTCCTTGGTGAAGATCAGGTCCCGGCGGTCTTCCGCGGCGAGCTCGTACTCGTTGCTCATCGTCAGCGACCGCGTCGGGCACGCCTCAATGCACAGTCCACAGAAGATGCACCGGGCGTAGTTGATCTGGTAGTCGGCGGCGTAACGCTCACCGGGCGAGAATCGCGCCTGTTCAGTGTTGTCGGCGCCTTCGACGAAGATCGCGTCGGCCGGACAGGCCCAGGCGCACAGCTCACAACCGACGCACTTCTCCAGGCCGTCGGGGTGACGGTTGAGAATGTGCCGACCGTGATAGCGGGGCGCGGTGGGCTTGCGGACCTCGGGATACTTCTCGGTCACCTGCTTCTTGAACATGTGGGCGAAGGTGACGCCGAAGCTCCTGGCGGTTCCGAACATGGCTAATCCTCCTTTCCCGTGACGGTGCCGGTCGCGGCGGCGGGCTCACGCTCGGCTTCGATCTGCTTGGTACGCGACGACGGCGGGATCTTGAGGTCCATCGGGGGGACCGGGAACCCTCCGAGCCCGGTGTCGGGCTCGAGCGGCGCCTCGTAAGGCTCGCGGGTGGGCCAGAAGAAGATCGCGATCAGGACGAGCAGGAACGACCCGCCGATCAGACCGATCCACGACGCCGAGAACGCGGGCTCGTTGGAGCCGACCCGAATACCCGCGAGGACGACGATCCACAGCAGGTTGACCGGGACGAGGACCTTCCAGCCGAGCCGCATGAACTGGTCGTACCGGAACCGGGGCAGCGTTCCACGCAGCCACACGAAACCGAACATCAGCACGACGATCTTGAGGAAGAACCACAGGACCGGCCACCAACCCTCGTTCGCGCCCGGCCACCACGACCCGGGGAAGGGGGCCTGCCAGCCACCAAGGAACAGGGTCGTCGCCATCGCGGAGACGGTCACCATGTTGATGTACTCGGCGAGGAAGAACAGCGCGAACTTCAGCGAGGAGTACTCGGTGTGGAAACCACCGACGAGCTCCGACTCGGCCTCGGGAAGGTCGAACGGCGCGCGGTTGGTCTCACCGACGACGGAGATCGCGAAGACGATGAAGCTCGGCAGCAGCAGAAGCGCGTACCAGCCCGGGATCGTGAACGACCCGAGCGTGCCGAGGTTGATCTCCTGACCGGCCTGCTGGGCGGCGACGATCTGGCTGGTCGACAGGGTTCCCGCCGTCAGCAGGACCGCCACGATCGACAGACCCATCGCGATCTCGTACGAGATCACCTGGGCCGCGGCGCGCAACGAACCGAGCAGCGAGTACGTCGAACCCGAGGACCATCCGCCGAGGACGATCCCATAAACGCCGAGGGCCGAGGTCGCGAGAACCAGCAGCACCGCCACCGGCAGGTCGGTGACCTGCAGCGGTGTCTCGTGGCCGAAGACGCTGACGACCGGGCCGAACGGGATGACCGAGAACGCCGTGATCGCGCACGCCGTCGAGATCACGGGCGCCAGGATGAACACGATCCGGTCGGCGCCCTTCGGCACCAGGTCCTCTTTGAAGGCCAACTTCAGACCGTCGGCGAGGCTCTGCAACAGACCGAAGGGTCCGTGCCGGTTCGGGCCGGGCCGCACCTGCATCCAGGCGACGGCCTTGCGCTCGAACCAGATGGCCAGCAGCGTCAACACCACCAGCAGGATGAAGACGACCACGCCCTTGGCGAGAATCAACCACCACGGGTCTTGGCCGAACGCGGACAACTCGTTCACTGGGTGCCTCCGTTGTAGGCGGCGATGGATACGACGTCACCCGCGGAGACACCGAGAACCCGGTGCACCCCGGAACCGGGTGAATTGGTCGGCAACCACACGACGCCATCGGACATGTCGGTGATCGCCAGCGGCAAGGTGATGCCGCCGAGCGCGCTTCCGACGGTGACGGCGGCGCCGTCGACGACGCCGAGCCCGGCAGCCGTCGAGGCCGACAAGCGGACGACCGGCGTGCGCGCGGTGCCCGCCAAGTGCGGGTTGTTGTCCTGCAACGTCCCCGAGTCGAGGAGGTGGCGCCAGGTCGCGAGCAGCGCCTCACCGGCGGCGGGCGTCGGCGGGGTGGACGCGGACTCCAGCGGCGGCCGAGGCCGGTCCGCGGGCGTCGGCACCCCGGCGAGCTCACCGCGGATGGCGCGCAGCTCGGCGAAACCGAGCTCGACGCCCATCGTGGTGGCCAGCGCGTCGACGACGGCGTGGTCGGACAGCAGGGACGAGTCGAGGGTCGCGTCGAAGGTCCGCAGGCGGCCCTCCCAGTTCAGGTACGAACCGCCCTTCTCGGACACGGTCGCGACCGGGAAGACGACGTTCGCGCGACGTGTGACCGCCGTGTGCCGCTGCTCCAGGGAGACGATGAAGCCCGCCTGGTACAGGGCGGCCTCGGCTCCGGCCGGGTCCGCGAGGTCGGCCGGGTCGACACCCGCGACGACGAGTCCGGACAGTTCGCCGGACGCGGCGGCCGCGAGGATCGACGCGGTGTCCCGGCCCGGCGTCGCCGGAAGCGAGTCCACACCCCAGTACCGGGCCAGCGCGGCACGGTCCTGGTCGGACGCGACGTCGCCGCCACCGGGCAGCGTCAGCGGGAGAGCCCCGACATCGACGGCGCCACGGTCACCGGCACGGCGCGGAACCCACGCGAGTTTCGCGCCGGTCGCGGTCGCGAGGCGGGCCGCGGCGGTCAACGCCCCGGGGACCGTCGCGAGACGCTCGCCGATGAGGATGACGCTGCCGGGTGCGCGAAGGAGCTCCGCCATGTCGCCGCCGTCGGCGTAACCCGAGAGCACCTCGGCTTCTCCGCCGGGCACCGTCGGGACGAGCTGGGCGCCGATCTTGCGGGATCCGTCCGTCGCGAACGGAGCGACCACGAACGGGCTCAAACCGTTGTCCCGGTTGGCCTTACGCAGTCTCAGGAAGAGGATGGGGCATTCTTCCTCGACTTCGAGGCCCGCGATGAGGACGGCCGGCGCGGTCGAGACGTGCTCGTAGGTCGTCGCGCCACCCGCCGGGTGCACACCGGCGACGGCGTGCGCCAGGAACTCGGCCTCCTCGTGCGAGTGCGGACGCGCGCGGAAGTCGATGTCGTTGCTGTCGAGGACGATCCGCGAGAACTTCGCGTACGCGTAGGCGTCCTCGATGGTGAGGCGACCGCCGGTGAGGACACCGACGCCGCCGCCCTGCTTGGCGTTGGCGAGGCCCTCGGCCGCGGCGCGCAGGGCGTCCGGCCAGCTCGCCTCGTGCAGTTCGCCGTCGGCGCCGCGCACGAGCGGCCGCAGGATGCGGTTGTCGGTGTTGACGTAATCGAACGCCCACCGGCCCTTGTCGCAGTTCCACTCCTGGTTGACCTCAGCGTCGTCCCCGGCGAGGCGACGCAGGACGCGGTTGCGCCGGTGGTCGGTGCGCTGGGAGCACCCGGCCGAACAGTGCTCGCACATGCTCGGACTCGACACGAGGTCGAACGGCCGCGCCTGGAAGCGGTACTGGGTACCGGTGAGCGCGCCGACGGGGCAGATCTGGATGGTGTTGCCGGAGAAGTACGACTCGAAGGGCTCGTCCTCGTAGATCCCCACCTGCTCCAGGGAGGAGCGTTCCATCAGTTCGATGAACGGGTCACCGGCGACCTGGTCCGAGAACCTGGTGCAGCGGGCGCAGAGGACGCAGCGTTCGCGGTCGAGGAGCACCTGCGACGAGATCGGCAGGGACTTGCGGTAGGTCCGCTTCTCCTCGATGAACCGGGACTCGGCCCGGCCCGTCGTCATCGCCTGGTTCTGCAACGGGCATTCGCCGCCCTTGTCGCACATCGGGCAGTCGAGAGGGTGGTTCAGGAGCAGGAACTCCATGATGCCCTCTTGGGCCTTCTTCGCCACCGGGGACGTCAGCTGGGTCTTGACGACCATGCCGTCGGTGCACTGCGCGGTGCAGGACGCCAGCGGCTTGCGCTGCCCCTCGACGTCGACGAGGCACTGACGGCAGGCGCCGACGGGCTCGAGCAGCGGGTGGTCGCAGAAGCGGGGAATCTCGATGCCGAGTTTCTCCGCCGCCCGGATGACCAGTGTTCCCTTGGGGACGGTCACCTCGACACCATCGATGGTGAGCGTGACAGTGTCACTCATCAGTGCGCACCTACTAGATCAGAAGCTTTCAACAACGGTTGGCGACGACCCTCGATGTAGTCCAGGTAGTCCTGCTTGAAGAGCTTCAGCGAGGAGGTCACGCAGGAGGTCGCGCCGTCACCGAGCCCGCAGAACGACCTGCCGAGCAGGTTGTCGCAGGCGTCGAGCAGCGTGTCGAGGTCGTCGTGCGTGCCTTGGCCCGAGAGGATGCGCCGGTAGACCCGGGTCATCCAGTAGTTGCCTTCACGGCAGGGCGTGCACTTGCCGCACGACTCGTGCGCGTAGAACCGAATCCAACGGTACGACGCGTAGACCGGGCAGTCCTGATCCGAGAAGATCATCATCGCGGTCGTGCCGAGGATCGAACCGGCCTTCGCGACCGAGTCGAAGTCCAGAGGGACGTCGGCGTGCTCGGCGGCCAGCATCGGCGTTGACGAGCCACCCGGCGTCCAGAACTTCAGGTTGTGGCCGTCGGCCATACCGCCCGCGAGGTCCAGCAGCTCGTTGAGGGTGGTGCCCATGCCGCACTCGTACTGGCCCGGGTTCTTCACCCGGCCCGAGAGCGAGTAGATCATCGTGCCGGCGGAGTTCTCGCTGCCGAGCGACTTCCACCAGTCCGCTCCACCGAGGACGATGTGCGGGACCGAGGCGATCGAACCGACGTTGTTGATGACCGTCGGCGACGCGTACAGACCGTGCGTCGCGGGGAACGGCGGCCGCAACCGGGGCTGACCCCGGAAACCCTCGAGGGAGTCGAGCAGAGCCGTCTCCTCGCCGCAGATGTAGGCCCCGGCGCCGGAGTGGACGACGATGTCCAGGTCGAAGCCGGTGCCGAGGATGTTCTCCCCGACGTAGCCCTTCGCCCTGGCCTCCTCGACGGCGTTGCGCAACCGCCGCGCCGCGTGCACCGCTTCGCCACGGATGTAGACGAAGGCGCGCGCCGCCCGGACCGCGTAGGACGCGATGACGATGCCCTCGATGAGCGAGTGCGGGTCGTTCGTCATGAGAGGGAGGTCTTTGCAGGTGCCCGGCTCGCCCTCGTCGGCGTTGACGACGAGGTAGTGCGGCTTGCCGTCGTTCTGCGGGATGAACGCCCACTTCATGCCGACCGGGAACCCGGCGCCACCGCGTCCGCGGTGACCGGATTCCTTCATGAACGCGATCAACTCGTCCGGGTGGTGCCGCATCGCCTTGCGCAGCGCGGCGTAACCGTCGAGACGCTCGTAGACGTCGATCTTCCACGCGTCGGGTGACAGCCAACGCTTGGTCAGCACGGGCGTCAGCTTCGCCAGAGCTTCTGGAGAGGGACTCATGCCTGCTCCTCCTTCTTCACCAGCGGCGTGTCGGGGTCGATGACGGGCGCGGTGACCCCGTTGTCGGCCGCCAGCCGGGCACCGGCCAGAGTGGCGGTTCCGATACCGGTGTCGGCGAGAGCCTCGATCCGGTCCTCGCCCCAGCCGGCCAACTGCCGGGACATCTCCTTCAACGTGCACAGCCTGGCACCGCGAGACGGAGCCGGGCGCTCGCCGTTCTGCAGCGCCTTCGCGACACCGACGGCCTGGTCGCCGTCGACGCGGTCGTAGAACTCGTAGTTGACGGTCATGACCGGCGCGTAGTCGCACGCGGCGAGGCACTCGGCGTGCTCCAGCGTGATCTTGCCGTCGGCGGTCGTCTCGTCGTGGCCGACACCGAGGTACTCGGACAGCTCGTCGTAGACCTTCTGACCGCCCATGACGTCGCACAGGGTGTTGGTGCACACGCTGACGAGGAAGTCACCCGTGGGTTCCCGCTTGTACATCGTGTAGAAAGTGGACACCGCGGCGACTTGAGCCTTCGTGATGCCGATCATCTCGGAACAGAACGCGATGCCCTCGGGCGTGACGTAGCCGTCCTCGCTCTGCACCAGGTGCAGCATCGGCAGCAGACCGGACCGCTGCTTCCCTTCCGGGTAGCGGTCCATGATCTCTCGCGCCTTCTCGCGCAATTCTTCGGAGTAGGCCATTACCGGTCACAACCTCCCATAACCGGGTCGAGCGAGGCGCCACCGACGATGACGTCCGCCAGCAGGCCGCCCTCGGCCACGGCCGGGACCGCCTGCAAGTTGATGAAACTGGGTTCCCGCATGTGCATCCGGTACGGGCGGGTTCCGCCGTCGGACACCAGGTGCACGCCGAGTTCGCCACGGGGGGCTTCGATCGGGACGTACACCTGACCGGCCGGGACCCGGAAGCCCTCGGTCACGAGCTTGAAGTGGTGGATCAGGGACTCCATCGACTCACCCATGATCTTCTTGACATGGTTGAGCGAGTTGCCCAGACCGTCACCGCCGAGGGACAGCTGCGCCGGCCACGCGATCTTCTTGTCCTCCACCATGATCGGGCCGACCTTGAGGCGGTCCATGGCCTGCTCGACGATCCGCAGCGACTGCCGCATCTCCTCGATGCGGCACAGGTACCGGCCCCACGCGTCGGCGCCGTTGTGGGTCGGCACGTCGAAGTCGTAGGTCTCGTAACCGCAGTACGGCATGGTCTTGCGCAGGTCCCACGGCAGACCGGCGGCGCGCAGGACGGGACCGGTGACGCCGAGCGCCAGGCACCCCGACACGTCGAGGTAGGCCACGCCCTGGGTGCGTTCCTGCCAGATGCTGTTGCCGGAGAGCAGGTTCTCGTAGTCCTTGAGCGCCTTCGGCATGTACTCGATGAAGTCGCGGATCTTGGAGATCGCGTCGTCGGGCAGGTCTTGGGCGATGCCGCCCGGACGGACGTACGCCATGTTCATGCGCAGACCGCTGGCCAGCTCGAAGATGTCCAAGATGTACTCACGGTCGCGGAAACCGTAGATCATCATCGACAGCGCCCCGAGCTCCATACCGGTCGTCGCGAGGCCGACCAGGTGGGACGCGATCCGGTTGAGCTCCATCATGAGAACGCGGATCGTCGTCGCGCGCTCGGGAACCTCGATGCCGAGCAGCTTCTCGACGGCGAGACAGTACGCGGTCTCGTTGAAGATCGGCGCGAGGTAGTCGGCGCGGGTCACGAAGGTCGTGCCCTGCGTCCACGTGCGGAACTCGGTGTTCTTCTCGATTCCGGTGTGGAGGTATCCGACGACGGGGCGCAGCTCGCGCACCGTCTCACCCTCGAGTTCGATGACGAGCCGGAGCACGCCGTGCGTCGACGGGTGCTGCGGACCCATGTTGACGACGAGACGCTCGTCCTCGATCGGGTCGTGCCCGCCGATGACCGTGTCCCAGTCGCCGCCGGTGACGGTGAAGACCTTGCCCTCGGTGGTGTCGCGAGACTCCGCGTAGGCGTCGGTCGTGGTGTCTTCGGTGCTCACTTGTAGGCCCTCCGCTCGTCGGGTGGCGCGATCTCGGCGTCGTTCTTGTACTCGACGGGGATGCCGCCGAGGGGGTAGTCCTTGCGCTGGGGGAAGCCCTCCCAGTCGTCCGGCATCAGGATCCGCGTCAGGTTCGGGTGGCCGTCGAAGACGACGCCGAACATGTCGTAGGTCTCGCGCTCCTGCCAGTCGGCGGTCGGGTAGACCTCGGTCACGCTGTCCACGTGCGGGTCCTCGACGCTGACGGCGGTCTCGATGCGCACGCGGCGGCGGAACGTCATCGACGTCAGGTGGTAGACGACGTGGAGTCGCTTCTCCTGAGACGGGTAGTCCACTCCGGAGACGCTGCTGCACAGCTCGAAGCGCAGGTCCGGGTCGTCGCGCAGGGCCCGGCAGACGTTCAGGACGTTGTCCGGGTCGACGTGCAACGTCAGTTCGCCGCGGTCGACGACGACCGCGCGGACCGCTTCGCCGCCGACGGCCTCACCGAGGACCTCGACGAGTTCGTCGAAGTAGCCGCCGTACGGTGCCGGGCTCGGCACCACGCCGGCGGTCGGTTCGGGCCGCACGAGTCCGCCGAAACCGGAGGTGTCGCCGGTGCCGGAGACACCGAACAGTCCCTTGTCATTGTCGGTACTCATGCCTGGACTCCCTTCACGGCCGAACGGTGCTGCGCCGAAAGGACGCGATGGCTGGTGATGGCGTTCATTAGTCGACCTTCACCCCGCGCTCGATCATCCAGTTCTTTATGCGGAGCTGCTCGGTGGTGCCGGTCTCCGCGGCTTCGCGCCACTGGGCGGCCTTCTGCTTGTTGAACTTGTAGCTGGACGGCATCGACCCCGGCGGGACGAGCTGCGGGCCGAGCTCCTCCAGCTGTTCGCGGCGCTTGTCACCGAGCGGCTCGTGCATGATCTTGTCGTGCAGCTTGAGGATCGCGTCGAGCAGCATCTCCGGCCGCGGGGGGCAACCCGGGAGGTAGATGTCGACGGGGACGACGTGGTCGACGCCCTGCACGATCGCGTAGTTGTTGAACATGCCGCCGGACGACGCGCAGACGCCCATCGACAGGACCCACTTGGGATCCGCCATCTGGTCGTAGATCTGACGCAGCACCGGGGCCATCTTCTGGCTGACACGACCGGCGACGATCATGAGGTCCGCCTGACGCGGGGACGCGCGGAAGACCTCCATGCCGAACCGGGCCGTGTCATAGCGGGCGGCGCCCGTGGCCATCATCTCGATGGCGCAGCAGGCCAGGCCGAAGGTGGCGGGCCAGAACGACGCCTTGCGCGTCCAGTTGACAAGCTTCTCCACCGACGTCAGGAGAATGCCGTTGGGAAGCTTCTCTTCGATACCCATGACTAACCCTGTCCAATCCACAGTTGACGGTTCGAACGCCCCATGACTAATCCCAATCCAGCCCGCCACGGCGCCACACGTAGGTGTAGGCGACGAAGACGGTCACGATGAACAGGACCATTTCGACAAACCCGAACAGCCCCAACGAATCGAAGGCGACGGCCCACGGGTAGAGGAAGATGATCTCGATGTCGAAGATGATGAACAGCATCGCGGTCAAGTAGAACTTGATCGGGAAACGGCTCCCCCCGGCCGAGGTCGGGGTCGGTTCGATACCGCACTCGTAGGCTTCGGCCTTCGCCCGGTTGTACCGGCGGGGCCCCACCAGTGGCGCGGCCACCACCGAGAACACGGCGAACGCCGTCGCAATCGCGAACAACACGACAATCGGCGCGTACAGTTCCATCGCTATCGCCTACCTACTGTGCACATATCGGTTTCCTGAGAGAACGCATCGGGGGCGCCGGGCACCACGCCGATGACGCGGACGCCTGTCACGGAGGCAACCGCGCGGCACTGCGGTCGAATCAGTGTCATGCCGACGGAGCCACCTTCGAGAGTCCGTTGATGATCTTGTCCATGGCGTCGCCGCCGCGCGGGTCGGTCAGGTTCGCCAAGAGCTTGAGTACGAAACGCATCAGCGTCGGGTGTTGCAGGCCGTGATCGGTGCACAGCCGCATCACCGTCGGGTTGCCGATGAGCTTGACGAAGACGCCACCGAGCCGGTAGTACCCACCGAACCGCGACTGCAGCTCCTTGGGGTAGCCGCGCAGCACCGCTTCGCGACGGGGCCCGGCGGGCTTGGCCAGCGCTGCCGCGCAGAACTCTGCGGCGACCTCGCCGGACTCCATCGCGTAGGCGATCCCTTCGCCGTTGAAGGGGTTCACCATGCCGCCGGAATCACCGACGAGCAACAGCCCGCGAGTGTAGTGCGGTACCCGGTTGAACCCCATCGGCAGCCCCGCCCCGCGGATCGGGCCGTCGGCGGTGGACTCGTCACGCATCCCCCACTCCTCGGGCGTACCCGACAACCAGTCCAAAAGCAACTGTCGGTAGTTCGTCTTGCCGAAGGCGCTCGAGGAGTTCAGGACTCCGAGACCGACGTTGACCCGACCGTCACCGAGACCGAAGATCCACCCGTAGCCGGGCAGCAGCTTATTCGGGTTCTCCGCGCTGCGCAGCTGAAGCCACGACTCGAGGTAGTCGTCGTCGTGCTTCTCGGCGCAGTAGTAGTAGCGCCGGACGGCCACACCGAGCGGGCGATCGTCCCGCTTGGCGATGCCGAGCGCGAGCGCCATGCGGGCGGAGACTCCGTCGGCGGAGACCACCAGCGGCGCGCGGAAGGTGACCGGCTCCTTGTCGGGACCGATCTGCGCCTCGACGCCGCACACGCGCTGCGCCTTGTCCAGCAGCGGACCGGTGACGTTGACACCGGTCATCAGGCGGGCGCCCGCCTTGACGGCGTTGTTGGCCAGGAGGTCGTCGAAGTCGAGCCGGGTACGGGTGAGCCCGTAAGCCGGGTACGAGTCGAGGGTCGGCCAGTCCAAAGTGAGCTTGGTGTCGCCTGCGACGACTCTCAAACCCTTGTTGCGCATCCAGCCCGCCTCGGGGCTGGTGTCGATTCCCATCCGAAGCAGTTGCCGGACCGCCTTCGGGGTCAGGCCGTCGCCGCAGACCTTCTCGCGCGGGAACTCGGTCTTTTCCAACAAGAGGACGTCGAGACCGTGGCTGGCCAGGTGATAGGCCGCTGCGGAGCCGCCCGGTCCGGCACCGACGACGATGACGTCGGCGTCGGGGGACGACTGGAGACTGCTGGGCACGTCGATCCTTGCGTTTCTGATTGGATGGATGGGTGTGCTGGCGACTACGAACGGGCTGGTAGTCGGCTCTGTATGTTTGTGAACGCATTCACAAGGGTTGTTGGCATGCAGTCTAGGCCGACCAAGATCAGCCCACTGGAATTAGGGCAACCTAAGTTCACGCTGTGGACGCCTTGGTGGCTCGATGTAGCGCAACGGCTCCACCCGCGTAGTTTCGCCACCCGACCTTGCCGAAGCCACTGGCCCCGATCCGGGCCGCGAACTCCGCCTGATCCGGCCACGCGCGCACCGATTCGGCCAGGTAGACATAGGCGTCCGGATTGGACGACAGTGCCCGCGCCATGATCGGGAACCCCCGCATCACGTATTCCATATAGACGGTCCTAAAGGGCTCCCAGGTGGGAGTCGAGAACTCGCAGACGACGAGACGACCGCCCGGTTTGAGCACTCGCGCCATCTCCCGGAGGCCCGCCTCGACGTCGTGAAGGTTGCGAATGGCGAACGAGATCGTCACCGCGTCAAAGGATTCGTCCGCGAACGGAAGCGCCAGCGCGTCGGCGGCCAACAGCGGAACACCCCTGCCTCGACCCACCTTGAGCATGCCGAGCGAGATGTCCGCTCCGATGACCGACGCGCCCGAGCGAGCCAGCTCCGCAGTGGAGACCCCGGAACCCGCGCCCAAGTCGAGGCAGCGCTGCCCGGGACCGAGCTTCAAGGCCTTGCGTGTCTCGGATCGCCAATGGCGGTCCATCCCGAGGGACATGACCGTGTTCATCGCGTCGTAGCGCTTGGCCACTCCGTCGAACATCGCGGCGACCTCGGCGGGCTTTTTGTCCAATGAGGCCCGAGTCATGACGGGACCTCCCGTCGCGCACCCGACCGTCGGCGCGGCAGCGCCCCGTAACGAAGCTCTCGTTCCTTCACGCCCTCAGCGTGGCACAGTCACGCAGATCACGCGTCGCCTACCCAAGACTCATCGAGCCTCCGAGGACGAGTGGGCCGCGCACCTGCGAAGGCTCGACGATACATCCACTAAGGACATCGATCGCAGAGCGCGGTGCGTCTTCGACCCGAGCGGATTCCCGGCGCCCGCGGCACATCCGCGATCGAGGCATCGGCCCGCGAACGGAACGGATCGTCGAACGTCAAAGTCATCGTCGCCCCTGTCTCTCGGTCTGACGAACCGCTCGTCATGTGATGTTCAACGAGGTCAGCGACATGGGGGCACGGCCGACTCTCGAACATTTGTGTCATGAATCGGACAGGCTCGCGTCTCACACGCTGAATCCCGTTCGCGTTCGACGAATGCGGTGCGGCGATGACGCGCGCCCGAACACGCGAAAACCCGGACGGGGCGACCGGGACCTGCCCCGTCCGGGAGACGGCGGGCGCACGAGGCACCCAAGAGTTTCCGGGCCCGCCGCGGGTGGGGGCGGGCCCGAATGAAACCGAACTAGCCAGCGCGACGCCTGCGGCTCGCGATCAGCAGCGCGACACCGACGACGACGAGCAGGAGCGCTCCACCGATCAGCATCGTCAGGCTGGTACCGGTGATCGGCAGGCCACCGGGGCCGTCATCGGACGGCGAGGTGCTCGGGCCGGTCGGCTCTCCGCTGGTGGGCTCGCCGGTGGTCGGCTCCTCCGTCGGCGGATCGGTCGGCTTGGTCTCCTCGGTCACCGTGATGGCGAACTCGACCGAGTTGTTCGACTTGTCCGGGTCCGGCGCGCCGAGGGCGGAGATGCCCGCGATGGCGGGTTCCTGGAACTCGTGGGCCTCGGCCAGTTCGACGTTGAACGTGAAGTCGGTCTCGGCGCCGACGGCCAGGTCGGCCGTGTCCACACAGGTGAAGAGCTTGTTGTGCTCGTCTCCGGAAATGCACGAGTCGGGCGCTTCGATGATGGTCACGTGCTCCGGGAACGCGATGATCAGCGCGTAACCGCCGGCGGCCGCGGCCGGTCCGGCGTTGCCCGCCGTCACGGTCACGGGAATCCGGTCGGCGATCCAACCACCCACGTCGACGGACGTGACGAACAGGTCGGCGCGGTCCTCGACGGTGAACACGTTGATCTCGGCGAGGTTGTCCTGCGCGACGGGCCCGGGCTCGAGGACCCGGTCGTCGGCCTTGACGGCCTCGGTGCGCGACGAGTCGATCGTGAGCGTGTCGGCCTCTTCCTCGACCGGGGTGTACTCCCAGGCGAAGACGGCGGCGTTCTGCAGTTTCACGCCGGCCGGGGCCGACGCGGACATCTCGAACGGCAGGGCGCGATCGCCGGACGGGGACCACTCCTCGCCCGCCCCGATCGTCACGTCCGGCCAGAAGCAACGGATCTGGAACGAGGGGTTCGAGTCGGGGTTCTGCAGCGAACCGTTGGTGCTGCATCCCTCCGGCGCGAAGGTGAACTGGGCCTCCGTGGGCAGGACGACCATGAACTCGACGCCGTTGAGCGGCACATTGGACTCGTTCGACACGGTGAAGATGCCGCCGTCGACGACGCCGGTGCCTCCCGGTCGTGCCGCGATGTCGGCCTTCGGCCACACCACGAGGTCGACGCTCGGCTTCTTGCCGACGCGGGCGACGACGGTCGCCTCGTTGTCCGCGGGGTCGAGATCAGCCTGAGTGGACGACACGACGAGCTTGACGCGTCCGATCCGGCGCTCCGCGTCGTCGCCCAGCTCGGCCGGGTGCACGGTCAGGGCTCGGAGACTGGCGATCCCGCTCGCCGGGACGTCGGGAACGGCACACGTGGCCTTTCGGCCGTTGGCGCTGAGTTCGCAGTCGCCCGCGAAGTCGTCGTTGAGGGTGACGGTGCCCGCGTCCGACGCCTTGGGCAGGGTCACGGTGATGGTGACACCGGTCGCCGCGGCGTTGCCGTTGTTGACGACCTCGACGCGAAGGTCTTTGGAGGCGGTGTCCGCACTGGTCACCGCGCTGGGCACCGCGACGGACAGGTCGACGAAGGGTTCATCGGCGTAGGCGTTGACCGCGACGACGCTCAGAGTGGCCGCGACGACGGCCGCGCTACCGACGGCGGCCAGAATGCCGCGCCGGCGACGAGATGGACGCATGATGTTGTGACTTTCGTAGCGGGGGAAAGCTGAGAGGGGAGGGCGACGGTGAGACCGGGTCCACCGTGCGGTTAAGAATGCCCCCACCGCAGATCCCCCACAAGCATCGATGCGAGACCGTTATGACGGTTCAGCTGAAGGGCTGAATCGCCGATATTCAACCGACCGTCGGCCCAGGGCTCATGTGGGAACTCGGTGTCCCACCCCGCGGGCGTCAGGCGACGCCTCGCCACGTTGTCCTGGAAGAGAATCCGCCGCACCCGTGTCGACGGTGCACACGCGACGGTGAGCCGCCCCGTGGAGCGGCTCACCGCACGATCACTTGTGGGCGTTCTCGCGCTCGACCTCGTGCCCGGCGCGGATCGTCGTGACGCACGTCCCGGCCGCACCGGTGGTCAGCGCCGTGTACGGGTGACGACCGGCGTCGACGGCGAAGACCGCGAGGTCGGCGCGGGCGCCGGGGGTGAGGACCCCGAAGTCGTTGCGGCCCATGGCGAGCGCGCCGCCACGGGTCGCGGCGTGGAAGAGCCACGCGTCGAGGCCGTCGCCGTTGTCGCCCTGTCGTCGGGCGATGTCGCGCAGGACGGGCAGCTCCGCGGCCACGTCGAGGTCGGGCGCGGAGGCGAGCGAATCGGTGCCGACGGCGACCGGGTTGCGTTCGGAACGGTGCGCCGCGACGGGCGGTTCACCCGCTTCGAGGCGGGCGTTCGATCGGGCGCACAGGGCCACATGCGTGCCGTGCGCGCGCAGTGTCGCGCGGTCGCGTTCGTCGAGGTGGACGCCGTGCGCGACGTGCGAGTCCGCGCCGAGGAGCCCCCACGCGTCCATCTCGGCGGCCGGGGAGCAGCCGTTGGCGTCGTCGAGCAACTCGAAGCAGGCGTCGAGGGAACGGCTGAGGTCGGCGAACGGGCCGCTGCCGGTGCGCACGTAACTGTCCTCGTGCAGGGTCTCGGCGAGGTGCGGGTGCAGCCGAAGTCCGCGTTCGCGAGCCATCGCCGCGAGGTCCTTGCCGACGGCGCGGCCCAGCGTGTACAGGGTGTGCGGGCTGACGCCGAGTGCCGGATCGGCGCCGGGCTCGGCGCGGTCGAGCAGGTCACGGAATGCGTCCCGCTGTTCAGTCCATCGGACGTCGTCGATGAAGCAGGCTTCAAAGTAGAGGGTTCCCGCCATGCCCGACGCGAGCAGCGCGGGAAGCGCGTCCGGCGGCGTCACGACGTCGGCGATGCCGGTGACGCCGTGCCGCAGGGACTGATCGACGCCGAGCCGCGCGGAGGCATGCCAGTCCTCCGCGCTCATGGACGGGTTTCGACGGGCGAAGTCCTGAATCCAGTCGAAAAAGGACTTTCCATTGTGGTAATGGTCGGCGTAGGCCGAATAGCACAGGTGAGTGTGCGCGTTGACGAGTCCGGGCGTCAGTACGCCGTCGTGCTCGCGGACGGGGGCATCCGGCATGTCCCCGATCGGCCCGACGGCGACGATCCTGCCGTCTTCCACGGCGACCGCGCCGTCTCGGATCGGCGGGGCGGACACGGGCACGACGACGGGCGCACGATGAATCAGCATCCACCGATCGTGGCCCGCCCGTTCATACGTCGCGCCACCGGGTACGTCGTCAGCGACGACCGACACCCGACCCCGACGACGGGACCATCCGCCGCTCCGATGTCTCAGGAACGAAGCAGCGCAGACGATTCCGAGGCAGGAGCCGCCGTCAGTTGGAGTCGAGCAGCGGCAACGCGATCGAGGACACGTGCGAGCGCACCCGGTCGTCCGTCGGGTCGTCCTCGGGCGTCCAGTGCACCGCGAGGTGCTCGTACAGCGTGTTGCGCTGAGCCGGGGTACGACCGGCCGTGCGAATCAGGTCGATCAGGTCGTGCAGGTTCGACCGGTGCCGGGCGCCCGCCGAGGAGATGACGTTCTCCTCCAACATGATCGAACCGAGGTCGTCGACCCCCATGTGCAGCGACAGTTGGCCGGCCGCCTTCCCCGTCGTCAACCACGACGACTGGAGGTGCGCGATCTCGTTGAAGTACAGGCGCGCGACGGCGAGCAGACGCAGGTACTCCATGACGGTCGCCTGCGTACGACCCTTCAGGTGGTTGTTCTCCGGTTGATACGTCCACGGGATGAACGCGCGGAAGCCGCCGGTGCGGTCGTGCACATCGCGGATCATGCGCAGATGCTCGATGCGCTCCGCGTTGGTCTCGCCCGTGCCCATCATCATCGTCGCCGTCGATTCGAGGCCCAGATTGTGCGCGACCTCCATGATCTCGCACCAGCGTTCGCCGGACTCCTTCAACGGGGCGAGCGCCTTACGGGGCCGCTCGGGCAGCATCTCCGCGCCGGCACCGGCGATCGAGTCGAGCCCGGCGGCCTTGATCCGGGTGATGGCGTCTTCGATGCTGACGCCCGACACCTTCGCCATGTGGCCGATCTCGGACGGCCCGATCGAGTGGATCGCCAGCTGGGGAAAGTCTCGCTTGACGGTCCCGAACAGCTCCTCGTAGTACTCGACCCCGAAGTCCGGGTGATGTCCACCTTGGAGCATGACCTGGGTGGCACCGAGATCGACCGCCTCGGCGCACCGACGCAGGATCTCGTCCATGTCATGGCTCCAGCCCTCGCCGTGCTTCGGCGCGCGGTAGAAGGCGCAGAAGCGGCAGGCCGTGACGCAGACGTTGGTGTAGTTGATGTTCCGGTCGATGAGATAGGTGACGATGCCGTCGGGGTACCGCCGTCGGCGCACCGCGTCGGCGGCTTCACCGAGTTCGTGGAACGGCGCCTCGGTGTACAGCAGCAACGCCTCTTCGGTCGTGATGCGGCCGCCATCGGCGCCTCGGGCGAGGATCTCAGCTATCTCAGTCGACACGCCTTCGAGAGTACGACCCTGACCGGGAACGAGTCGACCGGCCGCGCGTTTCGTCGCATGCCTTACACGCGCCGCCGAGGCGGCGAGTCGCGCCGGGCCCTTACGATGAGCCGGTGACCGGCCCCACTGACGATCAGCCGCCCCCCGCGTCGAATCCCCCTCCGGAGGACTCGGCGAACGAGCCGGAACCTCAGCCTCACAACGAATCCGAGGCGGATACCGAGGCGAGCGGCGACGACGACACCGGCGAGTCGATCCCCGTGGGGGTCGGCGAGGAGGTCGGCCCGTCGGGCATTCTCGCGATCGCCGCCGCGTCCCGCAAACCCGGTGTGTTCATCGCGCTGACCTGCGGCCTTGCCGTCATGATGTGCTGCGCGTGCAGCACCTTCGGCCTCGGCACGTGGGCGGCGCTGCGGATGGCCGACCTGACCGAGATCCGTGACGACATCGGCGCACCGGGCGGCTGGGAGGCGCTCGACGACGCCGCGCTGCCGTGGGCGGCGTCGGCGNNCCACGCCGGTCCCGCCGACGCGCAGACGGTCTCCGATTGGCTCGCGGACGCCGGGATCGACGTCGACACGGGCGCGGTCGCGAACTGCCTGACCGCGAAGACCCCATGCGAGAGGGCCACCGAGGTCGACGGATACGACGTCACGATCACCTACGGCGCCACCACGACCAACGACACCACCGAACCCGCCACGGTCATCGTCACCGTCCGCTGATCCACTGTCCAACTGGACCACTGTCCAGCTGGACCACCGGCCCGTTGGCCACCCGGTCCACCCGGTCCACCCGGTCCACCGGTCCACCCGGTCCACCCGGTCCACCGACTCACCACCTCACCATCCCGCGGCCCGCGGCCCGCGGCCCGCCATGCCTGACCCCCGAATGGTGCTGAACCCCTGTTCCGCTTGGTTGGGCAAAAGTTCCGCTTGGTTGGGCAAATTGCGAAAACACGCCTGTTTCGAACATTTGCCCAACCAAGCGAGACGTTTAACCAACCAAGC